>JACVRP010000547.1 GCA_014534385.1 Cyanobacteria bacterium Co-bin13 | reverse complement strand
TTAATGCCCTAGATACCCTCAATTCAGATGCCGCTAAAGATTTCCTGACCCTCTACCTGGGCCGCCCCATGCCGGAAAAAGACGCGTCTAGCTAACGGGCAAATCCGCAAGGACAAGCGATCCAGTCAGCACTCACCCAATGACTTCACTGAGTCCCGTTTCTTCTCAGGGCTTTACCGTTTCTACCCGCTGGTTTAGCTGCTGAATTAGCGCTGCACAGCGATAAACCATTGCAGCCCGGCTATCTACCCCTAGCTTGATAAAAATTCGACGCAGGTGTGTAGAAACAGTCCACTCGCTAATTCTGAGATGGCTGGCGATTTGTTTGTTGGGCCTGCCTAGAGCCACCAGTGTAGCGATCTGTAGCTCTCGCTCGGTCAGCAGCAGGGTTAGATCAGTCGTCTCAGCCGCTTCAGAAGCACCAAGTTTGACCACAGCACAGGGCTGTCCGTTGACCTCAAAGCGGCTGATTTCAGTAAGGCTGGCAGACTCAAAACCCGGTAAGCCCGCAGTAGAAACCGGGCATGAGCTACTGCTGAGGCAAATCACCAAGTACTGATGCTGCTCGACTTTGAAGATGTCTAAAACAGGAAATGAAAAATTGGGTTCAATAGGGGCAACAGATACACAGGGTTGGGAAATAGGTCTCATTTAAACCTCCGGGGGGGACGGAAAGCTCTGCCTGAAACGACAACCTCAGCTAGAGGCTGGAAACCGCGTCGCTGCAAAATGGTGTCGGCGTTTCGGCAGGTTATTGGTGAGACAGTTAATTTAGAACAAAGGCCGTTTTTTATTAAGCAGCATCGGCTCGGACCAGCGCAAAAGCTTACATTCAACTGAAATCAGCCCGACACAGCAGTAAATAGGGGATTTAGTGACGACGCAAAGGACTCAACTCAGGAGAACGGCTAGACCTCCTTGCAGCTGGACGAGAACGGGAGTGGCCTGCCAAAGGTAGGTAAGACCGGGCAGGCGGTAGGGCACGCAAGTTGAAACGATCAGCGAGGTTGGCCTGGGGGTCGATGAAGGGCTGTAGACTGTTGGCAGGGCCGGTGAGCAGCGGCGTTACCCCAGGTCCGTGACCGCTGACGGTACTGTCTCCATGCACAATGATGCCAATCGTGACCCGGCTTTGTCGATAGGCTGGCCCGAAACGGGTATCTCCATCACAAATTGCAACAAAATCACCGAAGCGCAGGCTGCCCAGACGGTTGCGATCGCGCGCCTCGGCATCAAATAGCTGAATATCGTAGTCGCCTCGCCAGACGGTGTTTTTGCCCAGACCCGACCCCATCACCGTCGCCGGAATGCGGTGGGTGACAGGCACCTGGAGTCGCCCGTCGCGACTTGAAAGGCCCCAGCGCCGCAACAGGGCTGGAGAACAGTTGCTCACCGTCACATTTGGGTAGTCGAGCAGCCGTAGCCCCATGCCGTAGCTGTAGATCTGGATGCGATCGCCAATCTGAAGCCGCCGCAGCACCGCCGGAGGAAAGTCCACCAGCACGTGATCAACGCCGCCGTGCTTGCCGGTTATTAGTCCCCGCCTGCCGGTGCAAGGACCACTGATCACGCGGGCTACGTTGCCCACGCAGGCATAGGTCAACAGCGCCAAATTCGGCCCCCGGCGGCTGCCAATCACCTCACGGTTGTTGTTGTGCAGCGCCACTCCAGGTTCGATATGGTCGCCCATTAGCCCAATGCAGCGATCGCCAACGCGCTGGTTCAGCACAATGCCCCCCGTTGCAGGCAGCACCCTGGGTACCCCATCGTGACCGATGCGATAAGGGTTGGCCGCCCCTACCGGATGGGCAACTTGCCCCATCACCGCAACCATCACCAGGTCGTCTTGATTGGTGCGTAGGGCGTTGGAAGTGATCGGCTTCTTCATAGCAGCAGTCCCCGTAAGGTCGTGTCTGGGCTAGAGGGCGTACCAAAAGGCCTGCGCCCCTTCCCAGAGATTGGCTGGCGCTGGGGCCATCGTTTCAAGCTCAGAAAAGGCGGGTTCAGAAAAGGCGTAGTCATCCGACCAGTCCTGGCTGGCGTTGAGGGTGGCCGCCATCGGCACTACCAGGTGGAGCACGACTAGCTGCAGGCCAGCCCACAAAAACTTCGAGAGCCCAGCGTGAACGAGCAGGGTATGAAGCTGCTCTCGTTCGAGCTGAGCCAGGGGGTTGGCCGAGTCGATCTCCCGGCAGACAATGCCCCACTGAGTCAGGGTTGTGCAGATTTGGGGCAGCAGGCTCTGGGCCTGCTCCGCCGCAGACCGGTAGGTCAAAATTCGAGCGGGGCGGGCTGCCGCCAGAGCCGCCAGGTCGCGGTAGGCCAGGGTGAGGGTATTGGCCTTGGCAAAGTGTTCGTCCAACTTACTATCCAGGCTCTGCGCCAGCGATTCCCAGCGCCAAATCAGGTCGGCATCGGTGCCAGCAGGCATGCAGGATTCACCAATCACGTCGGCTAAAAAGTGAATGTGGCGGGCTGCCGGTTCGACGTTCTGGCGCAGGCGCTCCCATTCCTGGAGCG
>JACVRP010000239.1 GCA_014534385.1 Cyanobacteria bacterium Co-bin13 | reverse complement strand
GGCGAGGTGCTGGGCCAAGTTTTGGGCAATTGTTTGGGCCTGTCCGGCCTGACAGGAGATGCTCAGCCCGGGTCGCCCCTGCATGAGTTCGTAGGGAAAAGCAGCCTGCTGTAGATAGGCAGTCACTTTTTTCAGGGTGTGGGGCACTGGAAACCAAAGGAATAGCTTGCCTGCTTCTCCAGCTTGACAGCGTGATAGCTTGTGGCAGGCGCAAGCCTGGGGGAGCGAGGAGTTATTCATAAATCGTCACGTGCTAGCCGATGGCTTAGTGTTCCCAGAGGCTCAAGCAAAGAAGAGCAGCTGCTACGCAAAACCATAAAGATTCGATGAGACCGTTAAGCGGATTGGCTGCAGCCCTTCTGCTCAGCAGTCCCTTTTAAGCTCAGTTACCTTATAGAATTACCCGCTGCAGAAGCCCTGATCTAAGCAGCATTGACCCTGACTAAGTAGATGGCCCTAATTAGTCATTGCGAGCGAAGCGCGGCAATCTCCTTGTGGTAGCTGCTTTACAAGGATTGCTTCGCTTTGCTCGCAATGACAGCGACGTTTAATTTAGGTCACGTACTTATCAGCCCAAAGCAATGTCTAAAAACATCATGACGACGAAGCCCACCATAACGCCTAAGGTGCCGCGCTGGCCAAAGCTTTTCTGATCGATATCGGGGATGATGTCGTCCACAATCACAAACAGCATGGCTCCGGCCGCAAAGGCCATGGCCCACGGCAAAATGGGCTGGGCGACGCTGACAATGCCGGCCCCTACTAAACCACCTACAGGTTCGACGAGGCCGGTTAGGGTTGCAACCCCAAAGGCGTAGCGGGAGGAGTAGTTAAGCTCGCGCAGTGCGATCGCAACCACGAGCCCCTCCGGCATGTTCTGTAAGCCAATGCCGAGCGCCAGTGCGATCGCGCTGGCCTGATCGCCGCCGCCAAAGCCCACGCCCACCGCCAGCCCCTCCGGGAAGTTGTGCAGGGTAATGGCAATGACAAACAGCCAGATGCGCTTGAAGTTTTGAGCTATTGGGCCTTCCTGGCCCTTGAAAATGTGCTCGTGAGGAAAGGTGTTGTGGGCCAGCCAGAGAAAGCCGCCGCCCAAAAGCACGCCTACCAGCATGATGCCTGCCGCCCGCGCCGGAGATGCCCCCAGCTCGATTGCCGCTTCGGTCCCTGGCACGATCAGAGAAAACGAGCTGGCCGCCAGCATGATGCCGCCGCCTAGCCCTAGCAATACGCCCTGGGTCCGCTCTGAGGGTTGGTAGGGCAGCAAAACAGGGATCGCCCCGACCCCTGTTCCCAGGCCTGCTAGCAGACTTGCTAAGAAACCTAGCGTGATTGTATCCATACGGTTAGTGCCTTTTTGTGCCCCAGCTTAGATCTAATTTTCCCCTAAAAAAAATACAGTTGTACCGGAAAAGTTGTCTAAACTGTCCCGGCTTTGGCAGCAATCAGGCTGCTATAGTTGATCGAACATTTCCTGTATTCAGGCTCCCGTCGAATGCTGAGGCATTTTGGGTGAGCGCCTGTCTACCGCCGTTTATTTTCGTTCTATCAGTATCCTATGAATCCCGTCCTGACGCAGTTTGGTGATCAGATGTCGCACCTGACCGGGGTGCGCGCCATTATGAAGGACATTATCGAAACGCTGCGGGCGGGAGCCGGTCAGACATTTATTAACCTGAGCGCGGGCAACCCGGTCATTTTGCCGGAGGTAGAGCAGCTCTGGCGAGGCTGCACGGAAAGCTTACTGGCTAGCCCAGAGTACGGCGAGGTAGTGTGCCGCTATGGCTCTAGCCAGGGCTATGAGCCACTAATCGCAGCGGTCGTGCAGGATTTTAACCAGCGCTATGGACTTAACCTGAGCGATCGCAACGTTCTCATTACCCCCGGCAGCCAGTCCCTCTATTTCTTTGCGGCCAATGCCTTTGGCGGCTATACCCAGGAGGGGCAGCTCAAAGACATTGTGCTACCTCTAAGCCCTGACTACACTGGCTACGGTGGCGTTTCGCTGATCCCTGAGGCGCTGAAGGCTTACAAGCCCTCTCTAGATGTCGACGAGGCTGGGCACCGCTTTAAGTACCGGCCTGATTTTGACCAGTTCGAGGTCAACGAAAATACGGGCTTTGTGCTGTTTTCCCGGCCCTGTAACCCGACCGGCAACGTCATGACGGATGAGGAGATCAGCCGGATTGCGGATCTGACGGCGGCTCAGAACGTGCCGCTGTTTGTCGATTCGGCCTATGCCGCGCCCTTTCCGGCCCTCAACTTTACCGAGATGACGCCCCTGTTTGGCAAAACCGTCGTGCACTGCATGAGCCTGTCTAAGGCGGGGTTGCCCGGCGAGCGGGTCGGTATTGCCATTGGCGATGAGTCGATTATTCGAGTGCTGGAGTGTTTTCAGACGAATCTGTGTATTCACTCTTCGCGCTATGGTCAGGCGATTGCGGCCCGTGCGATCGCATCGGGAGCACTGGCCCAGATTTCTGAGCAGGTCATCCGGCCCTACTACCGACAGAAGTTTGACGTGCTAGAGGCGACGCTGGCAGAAGCCATGCCCCAGTCAGTGCCCTGGTACCTGCACCGGGGTGAAGGCTCGATCTTTGCCTGGATCTGGTTTGACGAACTGCCCATGACCGACTGGGAACTGTACCAGCGGCTCAAGGAGTACGGCGTGATTGTGGTGCCGGGCAGTCCCTTTTTCCCTGGGCTGCGGGAGGACTGGTCCCACGCCAAGCAGTGCATTCGCATTAGCCTGACTGCCAGCAATGAGGAGATCGTCACGGCTCTGCGGCATCTGGCCCGGCTCACCGATGAGATTTACCAGGGCCAGCCCAGCGGACGTCAACCGGCTAAGGTGGCTTAGGGAATGACAATGACTGAACCCTCCTGGCTAGAAGTGGGCCGCATCGTCGGAGCCCAGGGACTGCGGGGCGAAGTGCGAATCTACCCCAACAGCGATTTCCCGGAACGGTTTCTCAAGCCGGGGCCGCGCTGGATTCGGCGGGCCAACTCGGCGGCGGTTGAGGAAGTGGAGCTAGTGCGGGGGCGAGACCTGCCTGGCAAGGGACTGTTTGTGGTGCAGTTTAAGGAGATTTGCGATCGCGCCCAGGCCGAAAACCTGCATAACGCCACTTTGCTGGTGCCCGATACCGAGCGGCCAGAGTTGGAGCCTGGGGAATTTATGGTGTCCGACCTGATTGGGTTAAAGGTGATTTTGCATCAGAGCCAGGCCGAGATCGGTACCGTTGTGGACATCTATGCAGCGGGCAATGACCTACTTGCAATAGAGCTATATGCTGCTGTAGAGCGTCCGACGGATGCTTCAACGGACGCTCCGACAGACGACACCACAGACCTCCCAGCCGATTTGCCTGGAAAGTCCACTGGCAAACCCAGCCGCTCCTCCAAAGGTCCAAAGAAGCCCTTGCCAGTCCTAGTACCGTTTGTGCATGAGATCGTCCCCGTGGTAAACCTGGAGCAGGGCTATGTGGAGATTGACCCGCCCGCTGGCCTGCTGGAAGGTTACTAGATTGCGTGTAGACGAGCTGTAGACAAGCAACTCAAGCCCGGTTAACCGTTCGCAGCAGCCAGAGGGTGGCCACCAGGGAAACGAAGTGAGCTAGCAGCGTATTGATATTCGCCTGAATAATGAAAATATCAAAGGCTTCGACGTACTGATTGATATTTCCAGGGTTGAAAATTGCTGCGCCGCTCTGAGGCTGCGCTAGGGCCTTGCCCAGGAGAGAGCCGACGAGGGCCTGTCCACCCACCAGGGTCAGCAGCATACCCGACAGGCTGATCAGCAGGCCCAGTCGCAGGGCCTGAAACGCTTCTTTGGGGGTGGGCCTGCGCCCCGAATCTTGACTGCGGAGCCGCCGCCCCAGGCGCGTGTAGCGAAACGCCCAAAAGGCCCCGGCATAGACCGCTATCAGCCCTAGACCGGCAAACAGCAGCCCTGCACCCGTGCCAGGGTTGGCCCCATTAGCAGTTCGAGACGTGAGGCTGAAGGTGGAAAACAGCAAAACGCTGCTAGAGACCACGCTCAGAACCGCTTGGCTCCAAAAGCTAATCCAGCCGACCAGCCGGAAGGAGCCGGATATGCGTCGGACTGCGGGGGGAAGGGAGTACTCAAGTTCACTGCTCATATCTAAAAATTGTAGTTCAAGGTTGACCTTGGGGCTGCCGTGCGGTTTGCAGAGTTTAACGGCACAATGGGGAAAACCCCTCTAACGGGCCACCTCCGGGCAGGTAAAGGATTTATGGCTTTTTCCTTTGAGCAGGCTAAAGATAGGTTAGTTGAGCTGATTCAACGCAATTGCGATCGCACCGACTACCTGGCCATCCGGCTAGAGAAATCAGAAGCCACTGACATTCTGCTGCGGGGCGGCAAAATCGAGACTCTAAGCGAAGGCATTTCCCTGGGCGGCCATGTCCGCGCCTGCTACAAAGGCGGCTGGGGCTTTGCCAGCTTCAATACCCTGGAAAGTCTGGTTAACCGGGTAGAAGAGGCGATCCTAGCAGCCCATCTGGTTGGTGATGACGAAACCCTACTGGCTCCTATTGAAGCGGTTCAGGCCAGCCTCGCTCTGCCGTTGACCGGCACCCACCCGCGCGAAATCTCCATCGCCCGCAAAAAAGACCTCTGTAGCCACTATGCCGAGATTCTTCAGAGCGTAGACGACCGCATTACGACCACCTCGGTGCGCTATGGCGACGTCACCCAGCAGGTACTGCTGGCCACTTCAGACGGCACGCTGATTGAGCAGTCTTGGTCCGACATGGAAATGCGCTACGCCGCCACTGCCCGCAATGGCGAAACCGTGCAAACCGGGCGTGAGACCACCGGCTCTCGCCGCGCCTATGAAGACCTGGAAGACCTGGATGATCAGGTGCGTGAAGCGGCCCAGCGAGCGGTTGAGGCTTTAGCCCTGCCCGCCGTCAAGGGCAACAACTACCAGGTTGTCATTGACCCTATTCTCACGGGGCTGTTCGTCCATGAAGCCTTTGGTCACTTGTCAGAGGCTGACATGACCTACGAAAACCCTGACCTGATGGAGGTGATGACCCTGGGCCGACGCTTTGGGCCAGACTTTCTGCAGATTTTTGATGGGGCTGCCCCTGAGGGTCATCGGGGCAGCTACTTCTACGACGACGAAGGGACTCCAGCCAGCACCACCCAGCTGATTCAGGACGGTGTGCTGGTGGGGCGGCTGCACTCGCGCGAAACTGCCGGTAAGCTCGAAGAAGCCCCTACCGGCAACGCCCGCTGCCTGAACTACCACTATTCCCCCCTGGTGCGCATGACCAACACCTGGATCGAGCGGGGCACCACGCCGGTCAAGGATCTCTTTTCTGACATCAAAGAAGGCGTCTACGCCCGTAACTGGTTAGGCGGCATGACCAACGGTGAAATGTTTACCTTCACCGCTGGAGAAGCCTGGATGATTCGCAATGGGGAGCTGGCCGAGCCTGTTCGTGACGTGACCCTCTCGGGCAACGTCTTTCGCACCCTGGGGGATATCGAAGCCATTGGCGACGACTTTTACTGGGATGAGTCGGGCGGCTGCGGCAAGGGGGGACAAAACGGTCTGCCCGTGGGCTGTGGTGGTCCCAGCCTGAGGATTCGCAATGTCGTGGTGGGCGGCGAAGCGGTGGAGTAGGCTGCTTCGTACAGGCGCGGATCCGCTTGGGTCCGCTGTCGCAGTAGGCAATGCAGCGACCCTGCCTGCTGAGAGGCTGCTAAGCCACCGGGTTCAGGCTCTGCAGCTTAGCCTGCAGATGCTTTGCCAGGGGCACCAGAGCTGGTTGCTTGAGCAGGTTGAAGTGGTCGTAGGGCAGCTCTTGCACCTCTATTTCCCCAACGATCTGGTCACGCCAACCTAACCAGGGATCGGTCATGGTTGATTTCATAAAGTCCTGCTCTGGCTGCTGTCCTGCCTTGAGC
>JACVRP010000134.1 GCA_014534385.1 Cyanobacteria bacterium Co-bin13 | reverse complement strand
GATAGCGCCGGTAATGCCCCGGTTAATATACAGGTTGCCGACAGCGAAATCTGCCTGAGCCCGCTCAATGTGAGAGGGCGTGCGGGAGAAGAGGCCACCTGTGAGGCCGTAGTCGGTGCCGTTGGCAATGTCGATGGCCTCGTCAAAGGTCTTGGCCTTAATCACGGCCAGGACCGGCCCAAAAATTTCTTCTTGGGCAATTACGGCATTGGGTGAGACGTCGGTAAAGACCGTTGGCCCGACGAAGTAGCCGCCATCGGGGGCTGGCATCTGCAGCGCCAGCTGAGCTTCCTGTTTGCCCTGCTCGATGTACTCTTGGATGCGTGAGTGGGCAGCAGCATCGACCACTGGGCCTACTTTGGTGCCAGGATGCTCGGCTACCCCCACATTGAGGGAGCGGGTCGCCTCGACAACACGGTTGACGAAAGTATCGTAAATAGACTCCAGCACGATGACGCGGGAGCAGGCAGAGCACTTCTGGCCGCTGTAGCCAAAGGCCGATTTGACCACGCCCTGCACCGCCTGATCGAGATCAGCACTCTCATCGACGATGATGGCGTTTTTGCCGCCCATTTCAGCCACGACTCGCTTCAGGTGCTTCTGGCCGGGCCGCAGCTGGGCGGCCTCGGCATAGATGCGGCACCCGACTTCTTTAGAGCCGGTAAACATAATCATGTGAACGTCAGGGTGCTGCACCATGTGAGCGCCCACGGTAGAGCCTTTGGCCGGAACGAACTGGAACACGCCCTTGGGCATGCCGGCTTCGACCAGGATTTCGGCTAGCTTGGCGGCAATCACCGAGGAGTTTTCTGCCGGTTTGAGCAGGGTGCAGTTGCCGGTAACGAGGGCAGCGACGGTCATGCCGGTTGCGATCGCAAGCGGAAAATTCCACGGCGAAATCACCACCACAGTGCCCCTAGGGAAATAGCGGTAGCGGTTGGTCTCACCCGGATAGTCGTAGGCCACCCCCCGATCTAACCGCTCCATCTCATCGGCATAGTAGCGGCAGAAGTCAATGGCTTCCGACACCTCGGGGTCAGCCTCCCGCAGCGGCTTGCCCACCTCCAGCACAATCCAGGCATTCAGCTCGTGGCGGCGAGCCTCCATCAGATCCGCAGCGCGGCGCAAAATCGCCGCCCGCTCCCTAGCCGGAGTCGCCTGCCAGCCAGGAAAAGCCGCCTTGGCCGCCGCAATTGCCCGATCGGCCTGTTCCTGACTGGCCAAGCCCACCTTACCGACCAGTTCCTTTGGGTTCGACGGGTTCACCGACTCGAAATGAGCCTCCGTATTCACCCGCTCCCCATCAATCAGCGGCGCATAGCGCTGGCCCAACTGCTGCCGCACCGACCGCAGCGCCGCCGTCGCCTCAATCCGCAGGTCAGCCACCGAATAATCCGTATCCGCAACGTTGTGGAAGGGAACTGCTCCCCTTGCTCCTCTGCTCCCCTGCTCCCCTGCATCCTCTGGGGCAAACTCCGGTGCCGCCAACAGCTCCGCTGTCGGCCTCTCCTCCAGGTTTTGCCGCAGGAAAGACGTATTCGCCGTATTTTCCAGCAGGCGGCGAATCAGGTAGGCCATACCGGGAATCAGTTCGCCGTAGGGGCAGTAGACCCGTACCCGATAACCCCGATCGGCCAGTGCTCGGGCCAGCTTGTCGGCCATGCCGTAGAGCACCTGCAGCTCGATCCGGCGACGGGGAATGTTGAGTTCTTCGGCGATGGCCATAGCGTGGGCTTGCGATCGCACGTTATGACTACCAATCGCTGCATAAAGCACCTCATGGTTCTCCATTAGGAGCCGGGTCATGCGCTCGAAGTTAGCATCGGTGGAGATTTTTTGGCTGTAGACCGGGTTAGGCCAGTCGTTTTGCAGCGAGGTGATGGTCTCCTGGTCCCAGTAGGCTCCTTTGACCAGGCGCACCGTGAGCGGCGTGCCGCGCTGCTTAGCCCAGGTAATCAGGTCCTGCAGGTCGGAGTAGCTGTCTTTTAAGTAAGCCTGCAGCGTCACGCCCAGGTTGTCTCGCTGGCGAAACTCGTCCTCCATCAAGACGTCTTTGAGAATGGCCAGGGTGAGATCCTTGTAGCGGTACTGCTCCATGTCGAAGTGGACGGCTACGCCCAGCGCCTCGGCCCGGCGCAGCAGGGTGCGAACGTGCTGGCTCACCTGAGTCTGGGTGCCCTGCTCATCTAGCGGGTCAAACTGGGAATAAAAGGCCGTCAGCTTAACCGATACCTGCACCTTGGAGAGGGGCTGACCGTCAGCCACATCGATTTGATCAACCGTGTTCCACCGCTTCGAGGCAGCAGTCATCTGCTCCATCAGCTCCAGGTAGCGGTTGAGGTAGGCTTCGGCCTCGGTTTCGGTGATAACGGCTTCGCCCAGCAAATCCATCGTGAAGGTTGTGCGATCTCGGCGCAGCCGCTCCACGGTTTTAATCGCCTGCTCGATGGTTTCGCCGGAAATGTAGCGGTTGGCCAGGGTCTCGACAGCGGGGGCAACGGTAGAGGCCGCCAGCTGACCGGGAACTGACTCAGGGCTGGTGAAGTTGAGCAGATTTTTCAGGGCCCCTGGCAGTTCAACCGAGTCGTCTGCCAGGTACTCCTGCATGTGGCGGGCGATCTCGGGCTTGCTAGAGAGCGCTGGCAGGGCATCGATAAACCGGAATAGCTGGACCCGTAGCCCTGGATTGCTCATCGCAAAGGCCAGGAGCTTGTCATCCCAGCGCATTTGGTCCCGCATCTGGGCGAAGATCGAGCGCTTCTCGCGGGTGGCTCCGAGCAGGGCGCTGGCAATCGCCTGAGTCTTCGCCTCGTAACTGGGTTTGGTGACTTGTGCAACCACGTGTCTGGCCTCCTGAATGGCCTTGAATGGCCTGAAGTTCGTGAAGGAAAATCCGCTTTGCCAAAAGAAAACGACCGCTATCTGCGTTAAAGCAGCAGACCGGCCCGGCGGCATTTAATGAAGGGTGTGATGTCTAGGCTTCCACTGCGCTAATGCACTGAGCGCAATCCGATTTGCCCTACAGAAATGGCCGTTAATTAGCAAGTTCTATTGCTGGTTGAAGCGATCGCCGTCTAAGACAAAGTCCTTATGTTTCCCTAACTCCTATCTTCAACGCTGGAGGGGCACTTTGGGGCATAAATTTTATGCTTCGTATTACGTTCAAGCCTTAAGACATAAGCACTTGCACTCATCGGCTGGGTGAAAGAATTGTCAGCTGTTGTTGACCTAACCTAATTAGAAGTGAGGTTCGATCAGCTCCTGGAATTGAGGGTGCTCCCGCAGCCCGTCGAAGTGAGCATCAATCTGAACCATGACCCGGTAGATATAGGGACTGAGGACAAAGGTGCGGTAAAGGTTTTTGAGGGTGCGCTCCAGATCGCCCTGGAGGGCAAACACCCGCGCTTTGCCGTACCAGGCATTGGGATTTTCGACCTCGTGGTGCAGGGAGGTATCAAAGCTCTGGAGCGCCTCTTCATAGCGGCCTAGCTGGATGAGGACTGTGCCGCGCTGGTTCCAGATGTAGTGGCTGGTAGGTTTAATCTTGAGCGCTATGCCCAGGGTTGTCAGGGCTGCTTCGTACTCCTGCAGGCCGCACTGGGCTACCCCTTTGTTGTACCAGGAGCGGTAGTCCTGCGGCTGGATCTGGAGGCTGCGCTCGAAGCTGGTAACGGCGTCTTTGTAGTGTTTGAGCTGGTTTTGAGCGGTGCCCAGGTTGTACCAGGCTTTGTGGTCTTGGGGGTTAAACCGAACGGCCTGCTGCAGGTGGCCGATGGCCTCTTCAAAATGGTGCAGTTCTGCCAGCGCGTGGCCTTTACCGTGCCAGGCCAGGGAGTGTTGCGGGTTGAGGGCGAGTGCTCGGTTGAAGCTTGCGATCGCATCTTCATACCGTTTACTGGCAGCCAGGGTAAAGCCATGGAGCGTCCAGGCTTGGAAATGATCAGGAGAAAGTTTTACCACTTCATCGAACCGAGTCAAGGCTTCCCGATAGCGCCCGATGGAGAAAAGTGCACTCCCCTGGCCGTAGAGCAACTCTGTTCGCGATAAGGGTCCGGTCTTCACCGCAGGGGGCATGAGTAATTTGGAGAGAATGAGTCGTATGCGTGAGTATTCCCAGCTAACGCGGCAATATCCCACAGTTGGCTAGAACCTATAGCTGTCGCCACATAGCTTAGGACATCCGATTTTTGGGGGTGTGGGGCTGCGCCCCCAGCTAGGGGTTCCACCCCTGCACCCCGTCCTAACACCAGTGGCTATCGCTAACTGTCGCTGTGGTGTGCGAAACCTCAAATCCCTGGGTTCAGCTTCTTGAGATTGGGCCAGGTCCGGCTACCCTGGAAGAAGAACCCACCTGTCCTGCGGGTTTTGTGAACCGAATTATTAATTGGCATCGCGATGGGACAGCCTTACACCACCGCCATAGGGTACTTTATGGGAGTTGCTCTTAGCCTTTTCAGCCCCATGCCCGAACCTGCTCTGGCGCAAAGCACCTGGCAAAATCCGCCGGACCCCATTGCTACCTTTCTAGATACACCGGCTTTACCAAGAACTCAAATTTCGCCTGATCACCAGTGGATGGTGAAGCTAGAGCACCCGCCCCTGCCGTCAATTGCTGAACTGGCCCGACCTCGGGTGCAGGTGGCAGGCATTCAGCTAGACCCGGCCACACGCGGCCCGGCGCTGGAATATGCCTACCGTCAGCTAACCCTGCGGCACCTGGCTACCGGCAAAGAGCAAACCGTAGCCTTGCCCGACCAGGCTCGTGTGCGTAACCTGATGTGGTCTCCCAGCGGGCGCTACCTGGCGTTTACCCTAACCCAGCCCGAAGGTCTGGAGCTGTGGGTGGCCGACGTGGCTTTGGCGACAGCCCAGCGGTTGACGCCGCCCATTCTCAACGCGACCTACGGCAACCCCTGCGACTGGATCTCAGAAGAGGCTGGCCTGCTCTGCAAAGTCGTGCCCCCCAATCAAGGCCTACCGCCTGCGGTCCCAACTGTACCCAACGGTCCCCGGATTGAGCAAAACTTGGGTAGAGAAGCGCCGGCCCGCACCTACACCAACCTGCTCACAAACGCCCACGACGAGGCCCTATTTGAGTACTACCTGACCTCGGTGCTAGAGCAGGTGACTCTCCAAGGCGATCGCATTCCCTTGACGGAGCCGATGCTGATCGACGAGGCCACCCCCTCTCCCAACGGCAAGTGGATCTTGCTAGAAACCGTCGAGCGGCCCTTTTCCTACCAGGTGCCGGTGGGCCTGTTTCCTCGGCGCAAGGCAGTGCTGGATTTGACTGGGCAGGTTGTGTTTGAGGTGGCGAACCTGCCTTTAGCAGACAGTGTTCCGGTCAACTTTGACTCGGTGAGGACAGGACGTCGTCTGGTGTGGTGGCGAGCCGATCTGCCCGACACGCTGTTTTGGGTAGAGGCGCTCGACGGTGGCGATGCCCGCACCGCTGCCCCTGTTCGAGATCAGGTGCAGCAGGTGGCCGCTCCCTTTACAGATGCGCCCCAAACCCTATGGCAGACCGAGCGTCGATACAACCGGATTACCTGGGGAGATGCCACCCGCGCCCTGGGCTACGAATATTGGCACGACACCCGACGGCTGCGAACCTGGCTGCTGAACCCGGCCAGTCCTGAAACTGCCCCAGTGCTGTTAGACGAGCGGGATGCCCAGGACGACTACCGCGATCCGGGCCGCACGATTACGGCTACCAACGTCTACGGCTGGCATACGCTGCTGTTTGGCCCAGATGGCAACAGTCTGTACCTAGAAGGCCGGGGCGCTTCACCCGAGGGCATCTATCCGTTCCTTGACCGCTGGGACTTGACGACTAATGCCAAGGTTCGCCTCTGGCAGTCGCAAGACCCGTTCTTAGAGCGGGTCCACTATCTGCTGGATAACCAGGCCCAGCAGTTTATTACCCAGCGGCAGACGACCACCGAACCGCCTAACTACCGGCTTTATGACCGAGAAACAGCCCAGTCTACTCCCCTAACGGAGTTTGCCGATCCGCTGCCCTGGTTTGCCCAGGTGACTAAGGAAGTAGTGCGCTACCAGCGGGCCGATGGGCTGGACCTCTTTGCCACCCTATACCTCCCTCCCGGCTACGACGCAGCGACCGATGGGCCGCTCCCCACTGTTCTATGGGTGTATCCGCAGGAGTACAAGAGCCGAGAAGCAGCAGGCCAGGTCACCGCCTCGGAGAACTCTTTCAGCCGTCCCTGGGGATACTCTCCCCTGTTTATGCTGACCCAGGGCTATGCGGTAATGATGGGGCCGACTATGCCCATCATTGGTGAGGGTGATGCCGCGCCTAACGACACGTACCTGGAGCAGCTAGAGATGAGCGCCCAGGCAGCCGTGGATTATTTGGTGGAGCGGGGGGTGAGCGATCGCAACCAGATTGCGATCGGCGGCGAATCCTACGGCGCGTTTACCACTGCCAACCTGCTAGCTCATACGGATCTGTTTAGGGCAGGCGTTGCCCTCAGCGGAGCCTACAACCGCACCCTCACGCCCTTTGGTTTTCAGGGTGAGCAGCGCACCTTCTGGGAAGCTCAGGAGACCTACATCAATATGTCGCCCTTCACCCACGCCGCTCAAATCAAGCGCCCCCTGCTGCTGATCCACGGGGCTGAAGATGATAATGCAGGCACATTCCCTGTTCAGAGCGAGCGCCTCTACGGAGCCCTACGCGGCTTAGGCGGCACCGTGCGCTGGGTAGAGCTGCCGTTTGAGGGCCACGGCTACCGTTCCCGCGAAGCGGTCGGACATGTGCTGTGGGAGGTGACGCAGTGGTTGGATGAGTATGTTAAGGGTGGGAAGTAGGCGTGGGGGAGCCGAGGGGCGAGGGAGCAGGGGAGCGAGGGGGGGAGTGGAGGGGCGATCATCCTTGCAGCGAGAGATTGGCTGTGATCAGTGGGTGGGGTGATCGGGAACACTAAGTTTAGTGGGGAAAGGGATAGGGAAAGGCTGTTGTTGTTAATAGTGCAAGCAACTGCGCCTCCCTTAATTCCCCCTCTAAACAAGGAGCCTCCCCCAATGGAACTTAGATATCGCGGCATTTCCTACGTTGCTTCTGCCCCTGGCGCTGAAGGTGAACAAACCGGTGAAACGGGTACGTTTCTTGGGGCTCACTTCGACCTGCGGCGCTATCCTCCCCAGACCCGGCTGCTAGGTCACAAGGGGGTAGAAATGCGCTATCGCGGCATTCGCTACACCCGCTAAACGTAGTTTTGACAAGTTGATTTTCCTTTCCTGAAATTGAGAGTTTTGCCCCCGGTTTATCTGGGGGCTTTTTTTATTCCGATTTCAGCAAATGCCAGCACTCAAACCAAATCTCGACAGCTCGACTGCAAGGTGATCACCTATAAATTACATTTTTAGTCGATCACCTTTAGAAAGGGGGAGCGCACACCAGAGGGTACTCGATTGGGTTGCGATCGCACCCACTATTTCCTACACTAACGACCGCAAAACCTTCCAAGCCCACAGCACAGCGTTGAGGGCCTGAGTTTTTGTTACTGAAAATCTCGCAGCATGAGGACATATTAAGCGCGGTTACGGTTCACAGGGCGTAACTTTAAAATGGCCTCATCGTGATTAGGCGTTAGCACACCATGAAGGCTACAGTTCCTCCACGAGAGGCTGCTCGGCTTGAGGCACTGAGGCAGTACAGAATTCTAGACACGCCTTCTGAGCAGGCCTACGACGACATTACTGCCCTTGCCGCCTTCATTTGTGATGTGCCCATTGCGCTGATCAGCCTGGTTGATGCAGATCGTCAATGGTTTAAATCTAAGGTGGGCGTCGATGTTAATGAAACGAGTCGTAACGTTTCATTCTGTGCCCATGCCATCTTGGGCGAGAGCATTCTGATTGTCAAAGACGCTCTGCAGGATGAGCGCTTTGATGCTAATCCGCTCGTGACCTGTGCACCCAACATTCGCTTTTATGCAGGCGTACCGCTGCGGACTCCCGAGGGGCACCTGATAGGAACACTCTGTGTCATCGACCATCAACCCCGAGAACTCTCAGAGCATCAGATCAAAACTCTAGAAGCCCTGGCTCGCCAGGTTGTAATGCAGCTGGAGTTGAAGCGAACTTCGGCTCAGCTAGCAGAGGCTTTGGACCAAATTAGAGTAATGGGAGATTTGATCCCAATTTGTTCGTATTGTAAAGGCGTCCGTGACGACAAAGGCTTTTGGTCAACCGTCGAGAAATTTGTTAAAGGCCACTTCAATGTTGACTTCTCCCATGGCGTGTGTGACACCTGTATGCGGCAGCACTTCCCGGATGTCGCCCTAGTTTTGCTGGCTGAAGATTCGCCCTGTGATGAACACGGCTCATCAGAGGAATTGCTGGGCTAGAGACTTAATCGGTTGAGGGAGATTGCGATCGCACCCCCCTGTTTTATTGTTAGTAGCTTTTGAGATTGGCGTCAGAAGTGCATCTCTCTCCTAAATATATTGCCGGTGCAACCGCCAATGTGCTTAAAAAGGTATTACTTTTTGATAGGGAAGCCAAAAAAGAGTAGGCCAAGTCTTAACGGAATCCGCAGCTGTAGGATTCTGTAGTTTTCATTACAAAAGGCTATGTGCTTTAAGCATAGGCTGCCTTAAGTCAGGCATTAGGCTTGAATTACTCTATTACTTCGGGCGTTACTGATTCGTGAGTTAAAATG
>JACVRP010000031.1 GCA_014534385.1 Cyanobacteria bacterium Co-bin13 | reverse complement strand
TGGCAGGTAGAGCCAGGCATTTTAGATGAGGCGGCGGGGATACTGGTTTGCCTAACGCCGACCCTGGCCGTAATGGAGGAAGCGATCGCGCTGCGGCAGCAGGGGGTTCCGGTAAACCTGATCTTTGCCCACCACCCGCTAATCTTTAGCCCGCTCAAGACGGTGCGCAAGGGCGACCCGGTGGGGGAAATGGTGCGGCTAGGCATTACCCACGGAATTGGAGTTTACACGGCTCACACCAACTTCGATCAGGTGGAAGACGGCACCGCTGATCTGCTGGCCCAGCTGCTGGAGCTAGAGCAGGCCGAGCCGGTCGTACCTACCCAGGATGGATTGGGCTACGGGCGCGTGGGCAACCTCAACCCCGCTTTGAGCCTACAAGCCTTGCTGGAGCAAATTCAGGCCAAGCTTGCACCGCCTGACCTGATCTACTCTCCAGCAGCGAATCTGGAGCAGACAGTCCACCGAGTTGCCGTACTAGGCGGGTCGGGTGCGAGCTTTTTAAAGGAGGTAGCCAAGACTGGAGCTGAGGTCTATCTCACCTCAGATTGCAAGTTTCACCAGTTCCAGGAGGGGCGCGATCGCAACCTCATTCTAGTTGACGCAGGCCACTACGCCACCGAGCGCCCCGCCTGTGCCCGACTGGTTGAGAAGTTCCAGTCTATTGGCGTTGAATGGGCTCAGCTCAGCAGCCAAGACGAGGACTTTCGCCAGTTCTTTGCCAGCGCTCCCTAGCTTTCCATCGATACTGCTCATGGCTGCTATTGAAGGAAGAGATTGCCCTGATCTCCCCTGGCCTCGTTACGATGAAGGCTCTTCAATCCCAGAGCCTTCCTTTGAAAGAATCCACCGTTGAGCTTCCCTCCCCCTCCCCTGCTTCGGGCTTGAGTGCAGGGCCTCTCTACGCCGTTCTGGCCTACGGTTCCTGGGGCCTGCTGCCGATCTACTGGAAGTTTTTTGGCCAGGTGCCTGCTGTAGAAGTGCTCACCCACCGCATGATCTGGTCGGCGGTGTTTTTATCGGGGCTGCTGCTGATTTTGCGGCGGGGAGCGGAGGTGGGGCAGATTTTGCGATCGCGGCAGACTCTTTTCCGTCTGCTGATCACAGCCTTGCTGCTGACCTTCAACTGGGGCCTGTATATCTATGGCGTCAACAGCGATCGGGTGGTTGAAACCAGCCTGGGCTACTTTATTAATCCTCTGGTCAGCGTGCTGTTGGGCTTTTTGTTTCTCAAGGAGCGGCTGCAGTGGGGGCAGCGGCTGGCGGTGCTGCTGGCCGTCATTGGCGTGACCATTTTTGTCTGGCAGTTTGGAGCGGTGCCCTGGATTGCCCTGGCCCTGGCCTTTTCCTTTGCCTTCTACGGGCTGCTGCGCAAGATTGTGCCGGTTTCTCCCTTGGTCGGGCTGGCGGTCGAGACGCTGCTGATCACGCCGTTTGCGATCGCACTCGTTCTCTACTGGAGCACAACTGGCGAGAGCCACTTAGGCGCTTCCTGGCAGATAACGCTGCTGTTCGTGGGGGCCGGGGTAATGACTTCTCTGCCCCTGCTTTGGTTCAACAATGCCGCTAAGCGACTGCGGCTCTCAACCCTGGGCTTCTTTCAGTACCTAGCCCCCTCGATTCAGCTCATGCTAGGGGTATTTCTCTACCGGGAACCTTTCACCTCAACCCACGCCGTCACCTTTGGCCTAATTTGGCTGGCGCTGATTCTATATTCCACAACTTCTTTAGGCCTGTGGGTTAAAAAGAGCTGAGCTATAGATCCTGATACGTTAGAGCCGAATTGGCCCAGTCCGTTTCTGCCAAAAAAGTTGAGAACGGGGTCAGCAGCTCCGGAAACTCCTGCCGCAGGTAAGCAACGTCGGCCTGGTAACCGTGATGGCGGTACCACTGAACCAGGTCAAACAGCGACTTGCGAAAGAGCAGCAGAAAGATCCAGGGAGGCACTTCGCGGTACTTGACCGGCTTTTCTTGAGCTTTAGAAAATTCTGTCGCCATCTGTTGTGGCGTCAGCACGTCCCCTGCCAGTTCAATGGCGCGTCCGACATATTGCTCCCGGTTCCGAATCACGTAGGCTGCTACTCGGCCCATGTCTCGCGTGGTGATCAGGTGCAGCGGCCTGTCTGGCTGCACCGCAAAGGAAAAAGTCCCCTTAAGAATCGAAGGGCGGGTGTACTTTTTCCAAAACTCCTCCATAAAAAGGCAGGCTCGCAGCAGGGTAGTGGGCACAGCCTGGGTAAACACCTGCTCCACCCGATGCTTCTGCTCAATATGGCCAATGCCAGAGTTGCGATCGGCTCCCCCCGCCGAGTTGTAAACCAGGTGGCGAATGTTTGCTTTTTGGGCCGCCCTGGCAACGCGCTCGGCCCGCTCCACCTCTAGAGGATCGGGCTTGGCCGTATCGGGGGCCGTGGCGTGGCAGTAAATGGCTGAAACCCCAGCAAAAGCTCGCTCTAAAGAGGCTTCATCATCCAGATCAGCCTCAACCAGCTCAATGCCTTCACTGACCAATCGGGCCAAAGCAGGCCGCTGCAGATCTGCCCTGCGGGTCAAAGCACAGAGCCCGCTTAGATTCTGGTCTAGAAAACCTTTGACAACATTATGCCCAGTGCCCCCGGTGACGCCAATCAACAGCACTTTTTCTGCGGGATCAGGATTGGGCAAGGAATCCGGAGGTGAAGTCATGACGCGCTGCTTTTGGAGTGCAACAGGATAATCGCAGGTCGGGGCATGATTCAGAAATGTGCGCCCAGGCGCGATCGCAAAGCCCCAGCAATGGGTTAGCCACAGCCTAACGCACAGATCGAGGTCCGCCCCCTGCCCCCTACAGAACTGCGCGTGATTCCTGCCCTTTGAGGTTATTGAGCCGGTGGCCCCGATTATATCGCTAAAGATACTGCCCTAATAGAAGCGACAATTAGGGGGCTGCTTGAATCGTGATCCGCTGATGAACCTGCCACCCCGGTCGAGTCTGCCTGGCTCCCCTGCTCCTACTCGAATTGCCCGGCTGCGTAACCTGAGCTACTGGCTAGACAGTGCGATCGCAATTCCCGGCACCCGCTTGAGATTTGGCCTTGATCCCATTATTGGCCTTTTGCCCGGCGGCGGCGACACGGCTGGGCTGCTGCTGTCCGCCTACATTGTGCTAGAAGCTGCCCGCATGGGAGCCTCCAAATCAATGCTGAGCCGGATGGCCTTCAACATTTTGCTAGAAACCGTGGCCGGGACACTTCCTATTGCGGGAGATTTGTTTGATGCCGCCTGGAAGTCCAACGTCCGCAATATGCGGCTGCTAGAAGAGCACCTACAGCTACCGCCAGTCGCCCGTGCCCGCAACCGCTGGTTCGCCGTGCTGCTGATTATCGGTTTAATTCTAGTGTTTATCGGCTGTGTGTTTCTTTCACTGCTGCTACTGCGCTGGATAATTCAGCAGTTTGGCCGGTAAAGCTGTCAGCTGTCCTCTTGTTTCCTGTTCACTCAAGTTTTTTGGCACTGCTTGGGGTTGACAAGGCAGCTCAATATGAAATTCGCTGCCCTCACCCAGAGTTGAGTAGCAAATGAGCCTGCCCTGATGCGTCTGCGTAACAATTTGATGGCTGATAGACAGCCCCAACCCTGTGCCTTTACCCACTGCCTTGGTGGTGAAAAATGACTCAAAAATGTGGGGCTGAATATTCGGCTCAATACCCGGTCCGTTGTCTTTTACCACAATGCTGACCCAGTCACTTTCCAGGCGAGTCGCCTGCAGGGTAATGATTGGTGGAGCGGTGAGCTCTCCATTCACATAGGCTTCGTCTAGGGCATCTACCGCATTGGCAATGAGATTCATAAGTACCTGGTTGAGCTGCCCAATGTTGCACATTACAGGCGGCAGATCCTCGTAAAACTGCTGTAATTCAATCTCAGGTCGGTTTGGCTGGGCCTTTAAGCGGTGCCGCAGAATCATCAGGGCACCCTGTATTCCCTCCTGCAGATTAGTCAGCTTTTGTTTCTGACTGTCTCCCCGCGAAAAGTTCTTGAGTGACGTGATAATTTCCCGAATGCGTTGGGTGCCAATCTTCATCGAAGCCATTAACTTAGGCAGGTCTTCTGCCAGGTGGTCCAGCTCCATTTCGTCGATGGCCTCTTCAATCGCAGCCGGGGGATGGGGATACTCGGCCTGATAAAGGCGAATCAAGTTCAGCAAATCGTCTACGTAGTTGATGCCGTAGTCAATGTTGCCGGAGATAAAGTTGACAGGGTTGTTGATCTCGTGGGCAATGCCTGCAACCAGTAGACCCAAGGCTGATATCTTTTCAGACTGAACCAGATGGGTTTGAGTTTGCTTGAGCTGGTCTAGCGCGATCTGAAGCTGTTGCGTCTGAGCTTTGAGTTCACGCTGAGACTGCTGTAGGGATCGCTCAGTCTGTTGGCGAACAGCAATTTCTAATCTTAGTTGGGCGTTAATCGCCTGTAGCTCTGCAGTTCGAACGATCACCCGCTGTTCTAAGACCTGATTGAGCTCAAGTAGCTGGTTCTGTGCCTGCTGGCGCTGCTCCATCTCATGGTTTAGCTCTACCAGTTTAAGCCTGAGTTCAAGCTGGCTGATCAGCTGCCGCCCTAGGGCCTGTAGGGCCGAGTACTGCTCAGGCGTGAGATAGCGGGGCTGGTAGTCAATGACGCACAGCGTGCCCAATGCATATCCATCGGGGGTGGTTAAAGGGGTTCCTGCATAAAAGCGAATATTGGGGTCAGAGGCAACTAGAGGGTTGTCAGAGAACCGTTCGTCCTCAGAGGCATCGGGAACTACCAGCATTTCCGGCTGGAGAATGGCGTGGGCGCAAAAGGCAACATTCCGCGGTGTTTGTTCAGCCTCAATACCGACCTTTGACTTGAACCACTGGCGATCGCGATCAATCAGGCTGACTAACGCAATTGGCGTTTGGCAGATGTGGGCGGCAATTGCAGTCAGGTCGTCGTAAGCCGTTTCAGCGGAGGTATCTAGAATGTTGTAGCTCAGTAGCTTAGCAATCCGCTGCTCTTCATTCTCCGGAAAAGGTGCTGGGATCATAGAACGGTGGTTGGATCCAGAATTCAGGGCGATGGGTCGCAGTTCACAGGCAGGTCCACTGGGCTGCCTGTTTTTCGGTACTGTCTTTAGTCTTCCCAATCGCCCGATTCCCTCAACACTGGACTTTGCCCGCAAAAGTTAGAGGGTTTGCCTCAAGGCCGAAACCTGCGCGAAGCTGCCCGACCCGCACTCCTTCTCAAACTCAGCCACAATCCATTCACCTCGCTTACCCAGGCGTTTAGCGCTCTTTTGCAGGTAGCTTAGATACTCTAGCTGTTGTTGGGGCGCGGGCCGCACGCCAAATAGCGAGCCCCGGTACCAGCTATCTTGAGGCCAGCGACCACAGTGCTCCCAAAACGACCGTTCTGCCCAGGTAGGCGCATTGCCTCGGACATAGGCGCGGCGACGGTGGCTATGAAACAGCTCAACCAGCGTAGGAATGTCGGTAATTTGGTGGGCCTGGTCAGCGGAGTAAATTTCTACCATATCCTCCAGGTTCAGAGGCCTTTCACTGATCCACTGGTGGCCGCAGTCGGGGCACTTGACGATAAAGGCATGGACGATGCGACCACATTGGGGACAGGGCTTCATCGGTGGTGGGCTGCCACTACCGGAGCTGTCCTTTTTCAGGGGCAGGTGGTATTCCTTGATGTCCTCTGGAAAGCCCAGGCGTTCCAAATTTCCTGCCTGATCGAGAATCATGCCGTACTGTTTGCCCGTTTGAGGAGAAATTCGCATGACCCGGCCGATCTGCTGGAAGTGAAGGGCGCTAGATTGGGTGGGCCGCAGCATTAACCCTACTTCTACGCTGGGCTCGTCAAAGCCGATGCTGATTACGTTGCAGGAAGTCAGCACTAAAATTCTTTCATCCCGCAGATCGGCATACATGCGCTGCCTTTCCTTAATGGGTGTGCCGCCCTCAACCGTATCTGCAGGAATTCCGGCCTGGCGAAAGGCCTCGGCTACGTGGCGGGCATGCTCAATGTCTACACAGAAAGCAATCGTGCGCTTACCGGAAACAAGGCGCTGCCATTCGCGCACAATTTTGTCGATTAGCTCGGGGCGATCGCAGGCGTTTTTCAGCCCGGCCTCGTCGTAGTCGCCCCGCACTGTTTTGACGCCCTTGAGGTTAGCAACTCCATCAGGCGGCATGCTGTAGTAGCGCATGGGCGCTAAAAATCCCATCTGCTGGAGCGTACTTGGGATGGGAGAGGCAACCAAGGTATCCAGGTGTTCGCCCAGCTGGTCCTGACCCAGTCGTTCCGGCGTGGCCGTCATCACCAGATGCGTGGCGTGGGGGTGGGTCTTATACAGAACAGTTTTGCCAATTCGGCTAAACAGGGTAGTGTGCCCCTCATCGTAAAACACCACGTCTGCAGGCCAAGTGCGCCACCACTTACGCTGGGCCATCGTTTGCACGCTAGCGATCTGGATGGGGGCCGACTGATCCTCCTCCCATCCCGCCTTAATAAAGCCGCAGTGCAGACCAAAGGCTTTCATCTTCTCGTAGGTTTGCCCCACCAGCACATCCAGATGCACCAGGAACATCAGCCGTTTTCCGGCAGCTTCGGCGTGGGCGCAGATCTGGCCGCTGATGACGGTCTTACCGGCCCCGGTGCCGGCAATAATGGCGACCCGCTTATGGCCCTCGTTGAGCTTGCGATACAGGTCGTTAATCAGCTCGACCTGGTAAGGACGCAGTTGGGGCGGGCGAGGTGCAGGTGCGCTCATGGGAATGTATACAGATGATCTGCTCAGGGATCATCATAATACGGCCTTACTAACGGCATGCCGGGCTGAGCTCGCGTAATCTTACTGGGCGTCTTGCTTTCTGCGCTCTGCCAGCTTCAGCAGCATCTCCTCGTGAACATGGCGGGTGATTGGGTAGAAGCGGATGATGATCATGGACGCGATTAGCATCAGCATCGGCATTGGCCCCATAAACAGCCGGATGGCAGTCAGGGCAGACTCGGGCTGCTGGGCGGCTTCTGAAACAAAGCCAGAGGTTTCTAGGGCAGCGCCCACCAGAAATAGCCCTAGGGCCAGCCCAAACTTTTGCAGCAGGGTCATAAAGGCATAGAAAATGCCCTCTCGTCGCTGACCCGTCTGCAGCTCGTCTAACTCAATGACGTCTGGCAGCATGGCCCAGGGCACCACGTAGGCGGTGGCCACGCCAAAACTAGCGGCCATACACAGCAGGTATAGAGCCGCAGTTTGTCCAGGCTGCAGGAAAAAGAGGCCGGTCTGGACAATTAGCCAGCTGCCAATGCCAATGTAAAAAGCGCCCTGCTTGCCGACCCGTTTGCTGATCAGGTTGACCACAAACATCATGGGAATGGCGGTTCCTTGGACTAGCAATGCGG
Source organism: Cyanobacteria bacterium Co-bin13 (assembly GCA_014534385.1). Lineage (GTDB taxonomy): Bacteria > Cyanobacteriota > Cyanobacteriia > Phormidesmidales > Phormidesmidaceae > JACVSF01. The sequence continues at coordinate 8,935 of JACVRP010000031.1, read as the reverse complement.
GCAGGAAGTATGAATCTATCCCCATCCAAAAGGTGACGTAAAAGGGGATAATGCTGGCTGTGGCCTGGAGGGCCAACCAGGAAAACATATAGATGCCCACGATCACCAGAAAGGCCCGGTTGGAAAAGACAATCTTGAGTTGGGCTAGAAAAGGGATCCGGGTAGAGGGGTCTTCTATCAGGACTGGGTTGGCCTGGAGCTGCTGCTTAGCGAAGGGATAGGTGCCAAAGATGCACCAAAATATAGGCAGAACCGACAGCACCGCACACAGCCCTCCCAGCACCAGGTACTGCTGCTGCTCGACGGCAATGACCTGGGTGACAACCAGGCCCAGCGCCAAGGCTCCAATAGCCCCTAGGAGGGATGAGGCGAGTCGAAAAGCCGTTAATTCTGTGCGCTCATCGTAGTCCTGGGAGAGCTCGGCGGTGAGGGTGGTGTAGGGCAGGTTGACTACGGTAAAAAATACCTGGAAGAGTACCGAGGTCAACACGTAGTACCAGAATTTGCCGGTCTGGCCCAGATCTGGCACCAGCCACATTAGAAAAAAGGTCAGGCCAAAGGGCAGCGCGCCTAGAAACATCCAGGGGTAGCGGCGACCCCAGCGGGTGTGAATGCGATCGCTCAGGTACCCTACCATCGGATCGTTAACAGCGTCCCAAACTTTGCCGATTAGCAGCACCGTTCCCGCGATCAGAGGATCAAGACCAGCCGCACTGGTCAAAAAGATGAGAAAGGAGAAAGCAATCAGGTTAGAGGTCATGCCTGCGCCCATGTCCCCGGCCCCAAAAGCCAGTTTGGCCCAGAAACTGAGCTTACCGGGAGCTGGGGAGGGAGAGGTAGGGGGTTGGGGAAAATCCTGGGCCATGCTGTGTCTATTGAGTATCTCTGTAAGTAGCGTCCTCAGTGTATTATTGCCCCATTCCAGAATGGGCTACATTGCGATTGGTTGCGGCACTATGTCTGATGATTACTACGTTACCTGGGACGATTACCACCGGGATATCGAACGGTTAGCCGTTCAGATTCACGAGTCGGGCTGGGAGTTTAACCAGATTGTCTGCTTGGCCAAAGGGGGTTTGCGCATTGGCGACATTCTCTGTCGCCTGTACGATGTGCCGCTGGCGATTCTCTCGACCGCTTCCTACGGGGGGCAAGACAATCGCATGCGAGGAGCCATTACCTTTTCCAGAGACCTGAGTATGACCACGCCAAACCTGGGCAGTCGGGTGCTGCTGGTAGACGACCTGGTAGATTCTGGTCAAAGTTTGCGACGGGCAATCGCCTGGCTAGAGCACAAGTATGGCTTTTATATCGACGAGCTGCGGACAGCCGTGCTCTGGCACAAGGCCTGCTCCGAAGTTAAGCCTGACTATCACGTAGTCTATCTAGACGGTAATCCCTGGATTCATCAGCCCTTTGAAAAGTATGAGCTGATGAGCCTCCCCGAGCTGGTTGCTCAGCGGCAGGCGCAAGCTGAAACGCCGGTTTGAGGGGCCGGCGTGGGAGTGACCGAGACAGAAGGGCCTGGCGGGGCTGCGCTGGCCTCGACCGCAGCGACCTTAGCTGAGTAAAGCCCAAATACCCCAGGGCCATGACGCCAATTGAACCCATCACCCCAATGCCGGTCAAACATAGGGCCCTAACGGTCTTAGAAGCCTGCAGGGCTAGCGGATAGTCCCCCCGCCGATAAGATTCTCCTACTCGGTAGGCGTAAACCAACGCTGCAATGCCTAGAGGCGGAAAAATTAGCAGCGTGGTAAGGCTAGCTAGCCGCCAATAGGCTGGAGGGCTAGGCTGTCCCTGGTAAAGGGTATAGACCTGCTGCCACTCCGGCAGCGACTGATCCTCGACCTTGCCGATAATGCGAAATTTGCGAATGCCGGGAACCTGCCAGGCAATCAGGCGATTACGAATCAGCTCAGGCAGCGTGAAATAGTTTACGCCCTTGCCTTTGGGTCTCCGGATATCAATGTCGAGCTGGTTACCGCTCTGGCTAACAGCGATTTGCACCTGCTGCACAGTCAAAGCACTCTGCAGCTTCTGGCTGAGGTCGTCGAGGGGGTTTTGCTGCACCTGCTGCAGGCGCAGGCGGGCCTGCTCTAGGCGCAGGTCGTTGCACAAGGCCAGCTCCCAGTCAGCAATGGCTCTGTTAGTATCCTGCAGCTCGTAGAAAACGTTGCCGCGATGGTAGTAAGCTTCTGCCAAGTTGGGATTGATGGCTAGGGCCTGGTTCAAATCAGCCAGCGCTTCTGAGTAGCGGCTCTTTTGAATAAAGAGTAAGGCCCGATTGTAGTAGACCCGCGCATCTCTGGGGCCAACCGCGATAGCCTGCTGCCAGTCTGCCAGGGCTCCCTGTTCATCCCCTAGCTGATAGCGCAGCAGGCCGCGGTTACCGTAAGCTTTGGCCCCTAGCTTCGGGTCTTGGGTAGCTTCGGTAAAGTCTGCCAGGGCATTTTGCAGATCGCCCGCTTGCCACCGGGTAATCCCCCGAGTAATGTAGATTTGAGCCGGCCGAGGATGGTGCTCGATCGCTGCAGTGAGGACTGCGATCGCAGCTTCATAGTTTCCCTTCCTGATTAAGTCCAGCCCCCGTCGGTAACGATAACGAGCAACCTGTCCTCGACTCCAGTCCTGTGCCCATTGCCTCATGTTTTACCGTTGAGCCTGTTAATTTTTCATCCATCATGGCCTGCAGTTCAGTCCGGTGTCAGGGGTCTTTAGGCTTTGTTACGCCTGGTAGTCCGACAAAATGGCAGTAAACTGGCCTGCTAGAGCAGAAGACCCAGGCCTACCCCCGACTATCAATCCTGCTACAGAAGATTTCTTTCCTACAGCAATAGGATAAAAGGCTGTATATTGCCTAGACTTCTCGCTTTTGGGGGATTATTGCAGTCAATGGTCCCCTTGGCCCTAATTTCAAGACTGTATTTCGAGTCAATTTGATTCTAAAATCTAGAGAAAGACTTTGATTTAGAGAACAGACTTTAGAAGAAGCATGTTTGTATAAACTCAGCTGTCTCGAACCCATTTTTCTGGGGACAAGATGGATGAGAAATAAAATAGGAGCCTTGTTCATACCCCTAGAGGTCCGGTAAAAGGCGCTGTACCAATCGCTGTTACACGAACTATTTCTCTAGACAGATAGGCTTAAAGGCGCTCAGAGTCTACATTTGATTGAAATTCAATCGTTAAGATTTTTCAAGGGCATTTACCACTCTCTGTAAACCAAACATATCCCCGTGAATCCTTCAGCCCCTTCGCTCCAGGAAAGTCCGCAGAAAAGCTGTAGCCTGCGCGTTGGATAGCGGCTGTATGGACGGATTCTTGGGAATGCTGCTTACAGGGCTAGTGTCTAGTGCAATACACACGCCTGGACCTCCTAAAGCAGCGCGCTTGGCTGATTTCTGCAAGCGGCAACTGGATTAGGATTAGGTTAAGAAAAATGCCTCTTCATCGCTTTGTTCCTGTGGTTTCTATGCACTCTGGTGTTGGCGCTCACTCCCATCCCTGCTCGAGAAGCTCGGAACTCCCCGGCCCTGAAGAATCTTCTCCGATTGAAACTAATGCAGCAGAGCCCTTAGGAGATGAAGATAGACTGAAACAGTCAGAAGCTAAATTTCGGGAATTAGCCCGGCAAAATGAGCTGCTTTATCAAGTTTCTAAGCAGATTCGGCAATCGTTACAGCTGGATCAAATTCTTCAGACCACGGTTTGCCAAATTCGCTGCCTTCTAGAAACTGATCGAGTCCTTATTTACCGATTCGGCGACAACTGGCAGGGACAGGTAGTTATTGAGGACGTCATTCCTCCCTGGCGAGAAACTTTAGGGCAAATGGGAGCAGATAGCTGCTTTCCAGAAGGCTATGCAGAGCTATATGGCCATGGCTATGTCCGGGCTATTGAAGACATTGAAACGGCGGGTTTAGATGCTTGCCATGTGGAGTACCTGAAGAGCCTACAGGTGCGATCTAACCTGATTGTGCCAATCCTGGTAAGGAACCAGCTGTGGGGCCTGTTAATTGCCCATCACTGCTGCGCGCCCCGCCGTTGGCGAGAGAGTGAGACTGAGCTGCTGCAGGCCCTAGCTGAGCAGGTCGGGGTTGCAATTCGGCAGGCTGATCTCTATGAGCAGGCTACCAAAAGTGCCCGGCTAGCTCACCAGCAGGCGACTCAGCTAGAGATGACGCTACAGAGGCTAAAAAAGACGCAGGCCCAGCTGGTTCAAACCGAAAAGATGTCAAGCCTGGGTCAGCTAGTGGCAGGCATTGCCCACGAAATCAACAATCCAGTCAATTTTATTTACGGGAATGTCGGCTATCTCAAAACCTACATTCAGGACTTGACCCATCTAGTCAATCTCTATCAAACCCATTACCCCGAACCAGTTCAGCCCATTGCCGACCAGATCGAAACCATGGAGCTGGACTTTATGCTGGGGGACTTGCAGGACATTCTTAAGTCCTACAAGGTCGGCTCTGATCGAATTCGTCAAATTGTGCTGTCTCTACGCACCTTTTCCCGCCTAGATGAAGCCGATATGAAAGCGGTTGATATCCATGAGGGCATTGACAGCACGCTGCTGCTGCTGCAGCACCGACTCAGAGACAATCGGCAGTGGCCGCCGGTTCAGCTTCATAAGCACTATGGCACCCTACCGCTGGTGGAGTGTTACCCCAGCCAGCTCAATCAGGTATTTTTAAACATTTTGACCAATGCCTTTGATGTGCTAGAGCAGCAGTTCAGCGAGCAAAACGACTTGGCTCAGCAGGTAACTCCTGAAATTACCATTGTCACTGAGGTCAAAGAGTCCTACGCTTTTGTCCGAATTCGAGACAACGGGCCAGGAATCCCCCCTGAAATTCGCTCGCGCCTGTTCGATCCGTTTTTTACCACCAAACCGGCGGGGCAAGGCACTGGATTAGGTCTTTCGATTAGCCATCAGATTATTGTTGAAGCCCACGGAGGGCGGCTTCTTTGCCACTCAACTCCGGAAGAAGGAACAGAATTTTGTGTTGTGATTCCCCTACAGCAGGCCCAGGTACTAAAGAGTGCCTAGGGCCGGGAGTGAAGACCCTCGCAGAACTTCTCCTTGCGCCTCTTTGTCCCTCAAGGCACCGTTCCTTCTGGCAAAGACAGGGCATAGCTTGCGATCGCACCAGGCGTCGTCAACCACACTCGGCTATCAGCATTGGCCGCATGGGTGACAATATGGCGCAGCGCCCAGCGCAGGTGCCGCAGCCGAAAAGGCTGGCCGACAATGTAGGTGTGTAGGGCAATGCCGAAGACCAGCGGCTGCTGCACCGACTGTTCGACCATCTCATCAAAGTTGTCCACAATCATATCGGCAAACTCCGATGCGCTCGCCCGGCGGACCCCAATAGCAGGAATGTCGTTAATCTCCTGGGGGTAGGGAATCGACAAAATACGGCCCTTACGCGTCTTGAACCAGATCGGCTGATCGTCGCAGCACCAGTCCAGCAGGTAGGTATAGCCTGCCTCCTGCAGCAGGTCAGGCGTTGCCCGACTTTGGGAGATCCAGGGGCCCAGCCAGCCCTGGGGCATTACCCCTTCGTGCCGGGTAATCTGCTCGGTAGTCTTTTGGATCAGGGCCACTTCCTCGGGTTCACTCAAGCTTCCCTGGGCTTCGGAGTTGGTGTGGCCGTGGGCGACAATTTCGGTATTGCGATCGCGAAACGCTTCTACCACCTCAGGGCAGTAGTCATAGATAGCCGAATTGACCAAAAGCGCCACCGGCAACTCTAGCTCATTAAACAGCTCCAGGAGCCGCCATACGCCCACCCGATTGCCGTAGTCGCGCCAGGCATAGTTCAGTACGTCCGGCTCATTTCCCCCTGGAGCCAGGGCCGCTCCCAATCCTGCTCCAAAAGCAAAATGCTCCAGGTTTAGCGCCACATAGACTGCCAACCGCTTGCCCCCCGGCCAGCTATAGTTGGGCCGCTGAGTAATTGCCGAATAGGTATACCGCCCATGACTCTCTAACGTCACCTGCCGCTCCTCATTTCCTGGGCCACACACCAACCCAAGCTACACAGACGAAAGCAGACTATCATACGGGCTGGCCTTGACAATAAAAACAGCCCCAAATTCAGGTAGTTTTTGCCGCCGTTGAGGATTAGGGCAGCAGGCTGATTTAATAGAGTGCAAGATAAACTGCCTCTAAAGAAGCACCCTCTATGGATTCCCCTGTTCTGCTTTTTGAACCAGGAACCCTCCTGCCCAGGGTACGACAGGTCACGGAGCAGGCTTTGGCCTGCAGGGCCCTGCAGCCAATTGAAACCGAGTTTGATTTTCTTCATCAGGGAAATCTGCGCTTCCTGGTGAGAAAGCTCGCCAACGTTGCCCGTAAAGAGCGGGCAAAAATCGCCCAGGATGCCAAGTCGCAGGCCAGGGGAAAGGAGATCAACCCCTTTCTGCCCTATGACAGCGAACTTTTTGTCTCCGACCTCACCCCGACTCACCTGTGCTTGCTCAACAAATACAACGTGGTGGACAACCACATCTTGATCGTGACTCGGGCCTTTGTCGAGCAGGATAGCTGGCTCACCGCCCAAGATTTTGAGGCTCTCTGGGCCTGCATGGCTGAAATCGACGGGCTGGGCTTTTACAACGGCGGCAGCCTAGCCGGAGCCAGCCAACGGCACAAGCACCTTCAGCTGGTGCCGTTGCCAATGGCTCCTGACAGTAGCGCGCTGCCGCTAGATGCCCTGATTCAGGCCGCCGACTTGGAAAACCGGGTAGGAACTCTGGCCGACCTGCCTTTTGCCCATGCCGTTATGGGTTTGTCGGCAGACTGGCTGGCGGCTTCTGCTGCCGGCGATTACCTGCTGACTTGCTACCAGCAGCTGATGGCGGCTATTGGGCTAAACCTGCAGGCGCTGCTGCCCGACCAGCCCTACAACCTACTCATCACCCGCCTCTGGATGCTGGCAGTACCCCGCCGCCAGGACAGCTATCAGTCAATCCCGGTCAATTCCCTAGGATTTGCTGGATCGCTGCTGGTCAAGAACGAGGAGCAGCTGAGACTGCTTAGAGAGATCGGGCCGCTGACGCTGCTAACCCACGTCGCCTATCCCAGGTGATCTCTATTTCAGGGCTGTACCGTAGGCGATCACCTCTACTGAGACCAGGCCATTGCTGCCCTGGCTGGCGAGGTCGGCAGTCTCTAGGCGGATATTAATGATGCGCGTTGCGCCCCAGCTGAGAGCCTCCTCCTTCATCCGCAGGATAGCCTCGCGCCGTCCCCGCTCTAGCAGGCTCTCATAGACGGTCAAGCGCCCCCCAAAAAGACTCAAGATGCCCGCTGTAAAGGTCTTGAAGTAGTCAGAGGCAATGACAACGCTGCCAACTACCATCTGGGCTCCAGCGGCATCAGGAAGAGGCTGTAGCCGCCCCATGTTGGTCAAGGCCAGCTGATGGGTTTGGCTTTCCCGCAGCCGCAGAGAAGCAAAATGTTTCTGTTCCTGGCTTTTGCCTACAAAATAGCCAACGCCAATCAGAACCGCAAAAATAATTAGGCTGTCCATACCTACTGCACCTTAACAGCTGTCCCGTAGGCAAAAAGCTCAGCTGCGCCTGCAGTCAGCGAGGAGGTGCTGTAGCGCACATTAATTACTGCATTAGCCCCCATTTGAATGGCCTGCTGGACCATGCGGTCAGTCGCTTCTTGGCGGGCTTCCTGTAGCAGCTCAGTGTAGCCTTTGAGCTCGCCCCCAACCAGGTTCTTTAGACCTGCCGCAATGTCTCGGCCCAGATGCTTAGCTCGCACCGTACTGCCCTGCACGAGCCCCAGGTGGTCGGTGATGGTGTGCCCAGGAACCCCTTCTAGGGTAGTGAGCATAATTTTTGCAGGTCGAATGAAATCTCGAGCGGTCACTGTAGTTGTTCTCTAAATAGGATGACCGCATCCTAGCCTCTCTCAAAAGGCAGATTCTAATTTGTAATCTTTTGACTTGTATTCTCAGATACCTATTCTGCTTTGTAGTTGGGAAAGCAGAGTGGCCTGGTTGAGGTTGCCTGGTCAAGGTGACCGTTAGAAGCTCGAAATAGATGGCTCAAAAGTGAGCGGCTCAATGGCCTGTCGAAATGAGGTATCTCAGAACGGGGCGGCTAGATGTAGGCGGAGATGTCTTCGCCGCACTCGTCGGCTAAATAGCAAAGGGCCTTAAACCGAAGCTCAACGAGCTCATCGTATAGCGGGTTCAATTTGCAAAGCGGAGGAATATGGGCGACCTGGCGACCAAACACAACAATGTCTCGTTCAAAGGGACATTGGGCAGGAATTAAACGGGCGATCCGATGGGCAATGCGAGGGCTGCCGACCTGAACGCGGCTAATCCGCTGGCGGAAGGGATTGAGCAAGTCAAGGCTGGAGGATGGCTGCGATGACTTAAACGGACAAAAAGCTTGGGAAGTAGAACTGTTCATTACGCACAAGTTTAACGGCTCAGCAAGCAAACTTCGTAGCTTAGATAGCTTTCCCTTTTCCAAACTAAAGTTCACTTATCAGAATCGGGTGAAGGCTTAGCAAAAAGTGGAGGCAGTTCGCTAAAGCTCTCGTAAAGCGGGCTTTGTAAAAGGCCGGAAGGTATCCTATCGGCAGATCAGGCTTTGAGAAGTTCACCCATAACTATTCTGAGGAGAAAAAAGGTTTTTTGCACGAATTCTAGACACTTTCTGCATCGTCCCAGCGGCAGATGATTGGCTTAGGCTAATCATGAACTGATCCCGGATTGAACTTTCTCAATCACTGGCCCTAAAGGGCACTAAATAGTGAGTATTTGTACGGAGAATGTTCAAAAACCTAAGGGTAATTTTTATGGAAAGATTATTTGCAATTGCCTTTAACCAAAAGAAAGAAGCAGCAACAGAGTTTCCTCTGTCGCTGCTTCATGGAAAGCGTTCTGCCGTCCTAGAT
>JACVRP010000583.1 GCA_014534385.1 Cyanobacteria bacterium Co-bin13 | reverse complement strand
GGGCAGGAGTTCGGGCTGCACCAGGGGATCGGGGGGCGTGAGTTCGGGCACCTCCGGTGAGCTAACCGCCGATCGGGCGGGCTGGGTCGGGGTGGCGACCTCTTGAGCTGTGGCCGTACGCAGATCAAAGCCGCACTGGCCACAGAAGCTAGCGTCTGCCTGCACAGAGGCCCCGCAGCTGGGGCAGGTGGCTAAGACGGGCAGCGGCGTGTAGCAGGCTTCGCACTGAACGGCGCTGTCAGGATTTTGGTGACTGCAGTTGGGGCAGACAATCATGGTGTATTTTTTGATGCTGAGATCATGATACGAGAGCCAAGCATTCTTAACTGCCGGGAATTTTCGCAGGGTTTTCTCTCTTTAAGAGTTCCCACAGCGGTGATGCTGATCACAGCTGCAGCGCGGCTCCGGCTGCTTCATCGAGCAGCCACCACAGCTCGCCCTCAGGTCGGATCAGCCGAGAGGGGTACATCGCAGCGTCGGCATCGGCCGCAAAGACCTGGCTCAGGGCCTGCTGCTTGTTGGCCCCAGCGGTTAAAAACAGCACGGAGCGAGCGCGATTAATCAAGGGCAAGGTGAAGGTAATGCGAGGCTGGCCGTCTTTATTACCAACGGTTATTAGGCGGTCGCGCACGTTTAGGGCATCGGTGTGGGGAAATAGCGAGGCTGTGTGGCCATCGTCGCCCATGCCCAGCAAAATTAGATCGAGCTGGGGCACGGTCTCTGCCGCATCGGGAAAAACCGTTTTCAAGGTCTGCTCATACTGCTGTGCCGCTGCTTCAGGATCAGCAGAATCCGTTGGCATGGGGAAGATTTGCTCGGGGGGAATGGGCACCTGATCCAGCCAGGCGGTCTTGGCCATACCTGCGTTGCTATCGGGGTGATCGATGGGGACGTAGCGCTCGTCACCCCAGAAGATATAGAGCTTTTGCCAGGGCAGGTCTTGCTGGACTAGGGCCTCGTAGAGGGGCTTGGGAGTGCTGCCGCCAGCCAGGGCCAGGGTGCAGCGATCGCGTTCTGCGATCGCATCATTAATTACCGACAGCACCACCGCTAGCGATCGCTCGATTAGCGCTGCTTTGTCTGGCAAAATTTCGACGTGGGGCGGATTGACAGAAGAGTTTGAGGGCATAACAGAGGGCTTTAACCCGGTTAATTGCAGAAAAATGGGGTCTTTGGTGCAGGCTACCCTAATTTTCTTTGGCTGCCGTCATTACTTAATGCATTCTAACGAATCCCATCAGCCCCTAAAAAACGTTTGAACTCATCTAGATCACTTCGATCCCCCAAGCTGCCAAAGAAACAGATGGGCATCGTTAAACCGAAGCTGAAGAGACTGGTTTTCCTGTTGCTCTAAGCGCTGCCGAAAAGCATCGGAAGGATTTAGCACAAACACGCTGCTAAAGCCCTCTGGAATTTGGGGAACATGGTACATGTCGGGCGAACCCAGCAGCAACAGCTGGACCTGAGGCTCTAACAGGTAGCTTAAGGCCAAAACATTGCCAAAGTTAATCCCAAAGGAGTCGCTGATCAACAGCGGCTGAGGGGCGGTATTTACTGTCTCTGCGACCTCTGGCAAGCGGTAGTTAATAACTTTAGACCAGGCCGTTGGCAACTGGGTATTGAGTACACAGGCGGCAACGCCAACCACCAGCAGTAGCGCCGTTACCAGCCGCCAAAACCGCCGCTGCCAGAGGCCAGGATGGCGCAATTTTTGAGCCAGCAAAAGGGCAACTAAAACCTGCAAACCCAGGTAAAAGGGCACCAAATATCGGCCCGAAAGCGATCGCTGCCCGCCCAACACCAGATCTGGCAGCGCCAGCGGCAGCGCTACGCAGGCCAGCAGTACGCCAACAAATAGCCACACTCGCGGCGGCGTTGTGCGGTATAAGGTGTAGGCCGCGTAGGCCAACAACAGCAGCAGCAGCGGCAGGCTGAGGCGGCTGCTCCAGTGGTCAAAGCCAAAATCGCCTTCTGTCAGCAGAAATGCCCGCTGCAGGTGCAGGCCCCACACTTTGAGCCAGATCTCAAGGGAGGCCGGAACAGCCGTCCAGGCAGTGCCAGAAGCCTGATTGACTTGAATTACCCGCAGCCAGGGCCCGAAGGCGAGCACCCCCAGCCCCAGGGCTATGCTGCCACGAATCACTGACCGGTTCAGCCGGAAATCGTTGACCAGCAGCAGATAAACGCCGCTGGC
>JACVRP010000374.1 GCA_014534385.1 Cyanobacteria bacterium Co-bin13 | reverse complement strand
CGCCATATCCTCAAAATAGGTCTGGGTGTAACGCTCAGCCACCGTCTGCATGGAGGAGTGTTCCTCTTTAGCCCGGTTGAGAATCTTGTCGTCAATGTCGGTAAAGTTCTGCACGTAGCGCACGTCGTAGCCGCGCCAGAGCAGGTAGCGCCGCACCGTGTCCCACACCACGTAGCAGCGGGCGTGACCCAGGTGGGAATAGTCATAAACCGTAACGCCACAGCAGTACATTCTCACCCTGCCCGATTCCAGCGGCTCGAAGGGTTCCTTCTTGCGAGTCAACGTGTTGTAGAGGGAAAGGCTCATGGGTCAGGAAGGCTATGGGCACATTGAACGATTCAACACCGAAAGGGAGCCTAGATCAATCCCGAACCCAGGCCCCTATCAAAAACGCCGAACACGTGTTCCTATTCTAGTTCTGCCGTTGCCTAAGCGAATCTAAAGATGACCCTGGCGGGTGACGGCGCTGCACCATGCAAAATTCCAGAATGGTTGCAAGCAGCGAGGAAATCTCAAGCCGCCTCACAGCAAGGGATTGAGCCACCGCTGCTGCCCTATCTAATGGAGTTAGCCGAATGGAAATTACGACGTTTGAACTGCTGGTTAAGCGCATTGCCCCCCTGCCCCCAGCGGCTGTTCCGGGAGCGGCTGCGATCGCAGCGGTAGCCCGCCGAGTGGTGCAAGGATACTTCCTGACGATCTCTAACCTGGAAGACCGAGACTTTACCTACCAACTGGACTTTGTCGTCAGCACCCCAAACCCGCCCGATCCCGATCGCACCTTGACCAACAACGTCGATTTGCTGATTGACATTGCTGGGGCCAATACCGTGCTACCGCTCTCCCAGTCAGGAGATACCTTCAGCGGCACGTTTCGCCTGCCTGCCAAGCAAACCGCTTCCGTACAGCTTCTGCCTAAGCTGCCCCTGAGTCTGCTCAGCGACCCCAACCCTGATCTGGAGATTCGCGGCTTTGTACGGCTACGGCTGCCCGCCATTCGCCAGGGATTCCCTAGCCCCTTTATCCCCAGGGAGCAGAGTAATCAGCCCGTGAAGGTGCTGCTTAACCCCGAAACTCGAGGCACCTTCCTGCCCAACGACTTCCCGACCTCAACCAGCGGTGAGTTTGACCAAATCAACTACCCCATGGCTTTGGCGAGCGGTCAAGCGCTCAACGAAGTTCCCCCCGAGAGAGGCATCCGGTTTCCCTTCTCCCAGGATCTGGTGGCGCAACTGGCAACGGAATTGCCTGAGCGGTTCCGTCCCCGCCTCGAAGGGCTCTCTGAGGCAGAGCAAGCCGAGACTCTAGTTGAAATTCTCGGCCAGATCGACCCCACTCAGGAAAACCTCAATAACGTTAGCGATTTGCTGTCGAAGCTAAACATCCCCGTTCGGATGGAATCGGTCAACCGTTAATTGAGCCTGCGCTCTGCCTGAACTCAACCGTGGGGCAAACCACAGTTCGCCCCACGGCTTCAGCTTTCGTTTTGCCCATTTATTCCCCCCACACATGCTGCCTCAATTTCAGCCCCTCTCCTTTAGCTGGGTGGCGATTCATCCCCAGCCCAAAGGCGTGATCCAGTTCATTGGTGGAGCCTTTTTCGGTACGTTTCCAACCCTCTTTTATCGCCACCTATTAGATGAGCTTTTCCAAGCAGGCTATACCCTGGTGGCGCTGCCCTTTCGGTTTAGCTTCCGGCACTGGTCTATTGCCCTCAGCCTGCTGGATGAGCAGCAAAGACTGCGACAGTTGCTGCCTGCTCAAGCTCAGAACTTGGGCTATACAGCCGACCTGTACTCAGATACAGCCAGCTACTCTTGGCTAGGGCACAGCCTCGGGTGCAAGTACATCGCGCTGCTGGAACTGCTGAGCGGCCAGGATTATGCTGCCGCTGTTTCTGAGATGATTGACCCCCAAACAGCTGAGTGGCTGCAACAGCAGTTAAAAGAGCATGAACAGGGCATCTGTAATCAGCCCTCTCTGCTCATAGCGCCCGATATCAGCGATACGACAACTGCCATCCCCGTCAAGTCACTAGCCCACCTGCTGGACCGATTGAAGCTAGGCGTGCAGCCCACCCGAAAGCAGACTCAAGATTTGATTGACTGCAGCCAGCTATTTCATCTAACTGGCCTGCTCTCATTTGATCGAGATACGGTTGCTGGCAGCATTCAAGACAGCTGTGAAGCGACGAGCGATGTGCTGTGGCTTTATCGTCACCTCCAATCGCAGGGGCTGCTGCACCATGAACTCCCAGGCAAACACCTAGAGCCAGTCGGCATTCGAGTGGGAGAGTTGATTGTGGATCTCAACCCTCTAGACAAGTTCCTCAAACCACTCTGCGGCTGGCTCACGGGAGCAACGGCACTTACCCTACTACAGCAGCTTCACCTTCGCCTCTCCCCTGCTCTCTTCCGCTCCCCCACCTTTACGCTGCCCTCTACCCATGAGGTCGTGGCAGTCTCCGAAATGGAAGCTACTATAAATGATGTTGCTTCTTCTGGTATTGGGTGATTTTTGAGTCTCACTGATGCCGGGAAGCGCCCCATCAAGCTAGCTACACGGAATCGCGCCACCATGACCTCAGTCGTTACCTCTGACCCCCAAAAGCGCATGGATGATGCTAAGCACGGGTTGCCCGTCACCATCATCACCGGGTTCCTAGGCAGCGGTAAAACAACCCTGCTAAACCACATCCTGAGCAACCAGGAAGGGCTCAAAACCGCCGTGCTGGTTAACGAGTTCGGGGAAATCGGCATCGATAACGATCTGTTGATTGCCACCGAAAGCAGCGACGACACCATGGTGGAGCTGAGCAACGGCTGCATCTGCTGCACCATCAACAATGATTTAATCGAGGCGGTGTATCGCATTCTGGAACGGCCTGAAAAGGTGGATTATCTGGTGGTGGAAACCACAGGATTGGCCGATCCGTTGCCGGTGGCGCTTACCTTTTTGGGAACTGAGCTGCGCGACATGACCCGGCTCGACTCGATTGTGACCGTGGTGGACGCAGAGAACTACAGCCTGGATCTCTTCAATAGCCAGGCGGCCTACAATCAGATTGCCTACGGCGACATCATTCTGCTCAACAAGACAGATCTCGTCGATGAGGCTGACCTAGATCTACTAGAGGTTAAGATCCGCGACGTCAAAGAAGGGGCGCGGATTCTTCGCACTACCAAAGCTCAGGTACCGCTGCCGCTCATTCTAAGCGTCGGGCTGTTTGAGTCAGACCAGTACTTTAAGGCTGATCAAGAGCAGGGCCATGCTCACGATCATGCCCATGAGCACGATCATGACCACGCCCATAAGCATCACGATCACTCAAGCTGTGACCATGACCACGGCCACTGCGAGCACGATCACGACCACGAGCACCATCACCACTCCAACCACTTAGAGGTTGATGGCTTTACCTCGCTGTCTTTTGAAAGCGATCGCCCCTTTGCCATTCGCAAGTTCCAGTATTTTCTGGACAATCAGCTGCCTGAGAGCATCTTTCGGGCTAAGGGCATTCTCTGGTTTGATGAAAGCCCTAAGCGCCATGTCTTTCACCTCAGCGGCAAGCGCTTTTCTCTAGATGACGAAGAGTGGAAGGGCGGTCCTAAAAACCAGCTGGTGCTGATTGGCCAGAATTTGGACCATGAGGCGCTGCGATCGCAAATTGAGAGCTGCCTGGCCACCCCTTCTACCAGCCGTGGCAAAGGCTTTGGCCGCTGAGTCATGCAGCATCCTGACTGCCTGGCCTGTCAAACCCTTGCAGGCCAGACCCCAGTACCCGGCGGCACGATTGCCGAAAATGAGTGGTGGCTGGCCGATCACTGCCTGAGTGCCTATGGTGTGGGCGCTGTGGTGGTCAAATCTAAACAGCACCGAGAAAACCTGTGGGATTTGGATCCAGCAGAGGCAGCATCTCTGGGCCCCTTTCTGCAGCAGATTTCTCAGGCCATTTCAGAGGCCCTAGGGGCAGAGCGGGTCTATG
>JACVRP010000421.1 GCA_014534385.1 Cyanobacteria bacterium Co-bin13 | reverse complement strand
TGGCCAGCATTTGTACCGGCTGTGGGATCGGGGTTGAGGTCTTTCTGCCACTGGTCGTCTTTCTGGTCGTTGGGGCGTCCGGGGGTGTGCTGAACCATAACTGTCTTCCTTGTAGTGCTTTCCTGTTCAGCCTAAGCAGGGTCAGACAGGCCCTGAACTGTCAAGGGTAAGACATTTACTTGCATACCCTCTTGCTCCCCTACTCCCCCTCCCCGCGTCCCCACGCCAGATCCCCGGGTTCTAGTAAAGGAACCCGAGATCTATGGCCCTAGCAAAGAACCCGGGGATCTGGCCCCCGTCTCATCTAGCCTATTCCAGCAGCATCAGACGGTCGGAGGTGAGCTGCACGTACCAGGGCAAGGGCTGGGCCTGCTGAGCCACCCACGCCTCTTTAAACAGTTCTGCCTGCAGGTCGTACTGGCCTGGGCCTTTAGGCGGTTCGTGCAGCTGCAGGTAGAGGGTGACGCGGTGGGGCGTTTCGCTGGTGGAGACGGGCCAGCAGGGGAAGGTGTTGTCCAGGCTAGGATCGGTGACGAAGCGGATTTGGTGGGCGCGTATGCCGACCTGTGCCAGGTTTGGGGGAATCGGGTGGCTGACGCTGAGGAGGCAGCGCCAGTCTGACGCCTTGATCTGGGTTAGCCCCTGGGCTTGAGCCCGGGAGAAGTTTTTGCAGCCTGTGAGCTGGGCTACCGCTACTTGTCCTGGCTGGTCAAAGAGGGCATGTTTGTCGTTGCGTGCGATCGCACGTCCCCCTGCCATCACCATTAGCTGCTGGCACACCCGAAACACCTCCTCCAGGTTGTGGGTGACAAACAGCGTCACGCCAGAGTAGCGAGACAGCGTTTCTACCAGCTGCCGCTCCACTTGACTGCGTAGGTAAGTGTCAAGGGCCGACAGCGGTTCATCTAGCAATAGCGCCTCTGGCTCTGTTGCCAGGGCTCTCGCCAGGGCTACTCGCTGCTGCTGCCCGCCCGAGAGCTGGTGCGGATAGCGGCTCCCCAAACCTTCTAAACGCATTTCGCTGAGCTGCTGGCTAACTCGCTGTCGCTGTTTCTGTTTAGGCAAAAGCTGGAGACCAAAGGCGATGTTTTGAGCGACTGTCAGGTGGGGAAAGAGGGCGTAGTTTTGAAAGACTAGCCCTACACGCCGCTGGTGGCTCGGCAAATTAATACCTCGGCTGGCATCAAACAGCACGCGATCGTTCAGCACAATTTGCCCCTGATCGGGTGTTTCTACCCCGGCAATGCAGCGCAGGGTCATGCTTTTGCCAGAACCCGATGCTCCCAAAATGCCCAGGGTTTCCTGGCGTACCTTGCAGCTCAGCTGGAGACGAAAACTGGATAGGTCTTTCTCAATGTCTACCCACAGCTGGGAGTTGCTGGAGGAACTTGCTCTGGTGGTGGGCGCAGGCTCTAGGATGGGCGAGAGGTCAGCGGTCAAATCGCTGGGGCTGGTCTGGGATTGGCGGGCTTGGAGTCGCTGCTGCTGCCAAAAGTTCACGGCCACAATGCCGCTCAGAGAGACGAGCAGAATAATCGTGACCCAGACCCAGGCTTCATTCATAGCTCCGGCTTCGACGGCAAAGTAAATCGCCATTGGCATGGTCTGAGTGCGGCCAGGAATATTGCCCGCCAGCATGAGGGTCGCGCCGAACTCGCCCAAAGCCCGCGCAAAAGCCAGGGTCAGCCCCGCCAAAATACCCGGCACCGACAGCGGCAAGATCACCTGCCAAAACACCCGACCCGGAGCTGCGCCCAGGGTGCTCGCTACCTGCAGCAGGGTGGGATCAATCTGCTCAAACGCCCCTAGCGCCGTTCGGTACATCAGCGGAAAGGCTACCACCGTCGCCGCAATTACGGCTCCGTACCAGGTAAAAACAATCGAGAAATCCAGGGCCGTGGTCAACTTACCAATTGGGCCATTGCGACCCAACAACAGCAGCAGCAAAAAGCCCACCACCGTCGGCGGCAAAATCAGCGGCGCAATAAAAATGCCTTCAATCAGGGACTTGCCCCTGCCGCGATAGCCCAGCATCCAGTAGGCGGCGGCGATGCCCAGGAAAAAGGTGATCAGGGTTGCGATCGCAGCCACCTTTAGCGAAACCCAGAGGGGCGACAGGTTGGGCATTGGCCAGTCCATGGCAGCAGGGTAAGTGGAGGGACGCTGGGAGATGGGGAAGGTGCGGGGTCGGGGTTCAGATCCCCGGGTTCTTTGCTATAGCCATAGATCCCTGGTTCCTTCGCAAGAACCCAGGGATCTTTCGTGGATGGGGGCTGTTGGTGAAATCGATGGGTCGATCAGCATGAAGGAGATCCGAGGTAGCCCGATAACCTACATGCCTGCGAAAACGCTAACCCTGGATCAATAACCTGCTTAATCAGCCCGCCTGCCGCCCAGGCCACTGCCCTGCCTTAAAGACGCTAGTTCACAAGCGTAAAACCGTGCTGCTCAAAGACGGCCTCGGCGGGGCTGCTCTGCAAAAACGCTAGAAAGTCCTTGGCCATCTCTGGGTTGCCGCTGGGCTGAATTACCGCTGCAGGATAGACAATCGGATCGTGCAAGTCTGTAGCAGCTGTTGCCACCTGCGTGACCTGTTCAGAGCTGAGGGCGTCGGTTGTGTAGACAATTCCGGCATCGACATTACCGCTCTCAACGGCGGCGAGTACAGCGCGCACGTTGTTAGCAAAAATCAGCTTGGGCTGTACCTGCTCCAAAATGCCCAGGTTGGTAAAAACCTGCTCAGCATAGGTACCGGCGGGCACGCTGCGAAACTCGCCTACGGAAATACGGCGCACCTGGTCGTCAGTCAGCTGGGTAAAGTCGCTCAGGTTGAGGGTTGAGTCTTGAGGCACGACCAGCACCAGCTGATTGCCCAGCAAATCCCGGCGGCTCTCTGGCAGCAGCAGCCCCCCTTGCTCCAGGGCGTCCATTTGAGAGGCGGCAGCCGAGATAAAGACATCCGCAGGTGCGCCCTGTTCGATCTGCTGCAGCAAAGCTCCGGAGGCTCCAAAGTTGTAGGTTACCTTCACCTCTGAGTGGGCCTCCTCAAACAGGGGCTGAATATCTTGCAGGACCTCTTGCAGGCTAGCAGCAGCAGAGACTAAAAGCTCGGTCGGCTCGGCCACGGCTGACGGGGCCGACGACAGGCGCAGGCAGGCGCTGAGCGCGATCGCAACTCCGACGCTTGCCAGAAAAGTCAGCCAGTGTCGTTTCTTCATAGCAGCAGACTTAGGATTGAGATTGACCAACAGGCACTCGGTTGGTTCAGTGCAGATGCGATACCAACTAGGTTGGTAAGCAGCATAGCACCAACTTAGTTGGTATCGCTCGTTCCCTAAGGCTGGTCTCTAAAAATGCCCCGGAAGAATCAAGGCTGGATTACATTTCAAGCATCGGAAGAAGAGCGGCAAATTTTGGAGCAGTATTGCGATCGCAGTCAGCGCACTAAAACAGACATCTTGCGGGAACTGGTGCGAAGCCTTGAGC
>JACVRP010000308.1 GCA_014534385.1 Cyanobacteria bacterium Co-bin13 | reverse complement strand
GGTCCAGGTTGTAGGCCCGCCGGGTGTATTCAATATTATGGGCAATGTAGGGCCGCTCTTTCTCCAGTTCGTTGGGGCCAACTACCAGGGTTTGCTGCAGCAGGGGGTAGAGGCCGTTGACCAGAATCAGCACCGCCAGATAAATCACAATGGCAAAGCTGGGCAGAGAAAAGCCGCTGCGCCAGAGCGACAGGACAAACAGCACCGCCACCGCCAGGGTGACAAAGCCCATCATCCAATACGCCTGCAGGCGGGCGTGAACGTCGGTGTAGCCTGCCCCAAACACCACCCCCGCAGGCGAATACAGCAGGTCGAAGCGGGCCAGCCAAAAGCCAGCCCCAAACAGCAGGGCCACCCCCGCCAGCAGAAGGCACAAATGGGTTTTGGCCTCTCCTGTCAAGAAATACTTCCAGCCCCGCTCTGGGCGAACCTCGCCCTTAAGCACATAGACGCCCAGCGCCAAAAAGACGCTCCAGACCAGCAGCCCCAGCAAACTGTCCTGCAGGCCGTGGAGAAAGGGCAGCCGAAACACAAAGAAGCTGATGTCTCGCTGAAAAATAGGGTCGGCTGTGTTGAACGGGATCGGGTTGAGAAATTTGAGTACCGTTTCCCAGGCGGCGGCGCTGCGCAGGGCAGCACTGAGGGCCAGAAGCAGAATAAGTGCGATCGCACCATAGCGGGGCAGCCCCCGCAGCGTGGTCGGGTTGCTCTGCTCAACGTACTTTTCTAGATAGACGTAGGGGCGGTCGCGGGTAATCCGCTGGGCCAGCAGGTAGTTACCCCAGAGCACTGCCGTATACACACCAAACGTGACCGCCCAAATTCCCACCTGCCAGCCCAGCCGCGTCCAAAAAACCGGCTCAAACCCCACCGAGGCAAACCACCAGGAATCCGTCAGCAGCCGCACCAGCGTGCCCGCAAACGCCAGCACAAAGGCCAGCACCAGTACCAGGGGAATATATCTGCGAAGTTGAATGGGGCGAGAGGGGGAATATTTCACAGCGTCGCTACGAGGCAAGCCTATCCTAGGGCAATATTTCTAGCTTAGTTGATAGGACAGGGGGTGAGGGGAAGACGGGAGAAAGGGGAAATGCAAGGACGCGGGGAGACCGAAATAGGGGGTGGATAGCTTGGGTGTAAATCCCCTTTGAGGCAAAAAAACAGGGATTCGGGCTAGGGGCCCTATTTGTAAGTACGCCTTGGAAACAGGCCCTCTAGGCAAGGGAGCTGAACCTGCCTCTGCCGCCCTCCCTTCTCTTTTAGCCAACCTCCTTAACCCCCAGCAAATCTTGAACACCGCTGGCAGAGTTGCCGCTGATGAGCTGTTTCTCGGCTTCTATCTTGGCTTCCTCCTGTTCTTTCTCTAGCGCCTTTTGCAGGTTGGCTAGGTAAAACTCCATCTTATGGTCGCCAACGGAGTCGAGGCCGGGGCGTCCGATGGCCATGAGGTAGCCCAGCAGCCGATCGGGCAAGCGCTCGGTGGGAAAAGACTGGCGCTGCAGATTGCCACGCCAATCGAAGTAGCGGAAGTGGCCCATATGGCCGTAGACTCGGGTGGGCACCCAGGGCAGAATCGGCGGCGGAATGAGCGGCACGATATCGTTGTTGTTGGCGTAGCGGAAGATGCGATCGCGCATTTTGCCGTTCATGTAGTTGACCAGCTTCCAGTCAGCAATGCGCGGTTGGCCAAAGGTATACAGCCCGCTCACCTCAAAGCCTTGAGATTCCAGTGAGACTGCCGCCATCGCTGCCAGAGCACCGCCCAAGCTGTGGCCCGTAATCCACAGCCGGAAGTCAGGCGTTTGCGCCTTTCTCAGGTACAGGTAGTCGATCACTTCTTTCTCAACGCTGTGCCAGGCAGCCAGAAAGCCCCGGTGGACCCGACCAAGGGGCGGAACGGGTTGTTGATCTGCTAAAACTGTAAACTGATTTAGACGAATCTTAAAATTAGTGCGCCAGTCGTTGAGCTGCTGGCTGCCACGAAAGGCCAGAATAATGTCTTTATCCTGGCAGAAGATAAATGCCTGGGTGTCGGTTTTCTTCCTATCGAGGTAGAAGAAGCTGCCTTTTGAAGCAGATTCGCTCGGCTGCTTGCCCTCCTTAAGCCAGTCATTAAGCACCTCTACAACGTATTCGCGAGACGACAAATGCATCCAGTGGTTATCGTCATCGCCGCTGACCCAATTACCAACAATGTCGTTGACATAGCTCTGATCTTCATAGACCAGATAGGCAGCCTTAGCCAAACTGATAGCACGGTGCGTATCGGAGGACTGCTCGTGGCTGATCTGAGCGAAGTCGCGGGAGGAATAGGGGGGCGGCAAGATCTTGTAGCCGTAGCGCTCAAAGAGCTTTTGCACCCGGCTATATCCGGCCCAGTGGATATAGTGGAAAAACTGGTCGTAAAAGCCAGAGCCGCCCTTGCGTCGGTAGCGGCGATCGCCAATCAGCTTGATCCAGTGAATGACAAATGGCTTAAGCTCGCTCGCGGAGATCAGGCCAGCCTCGATCAGCGTATCGAAGTTCTCTAGCCCTCCCAAAAAGGAGTCGAACCAGTCCCGCAGAATGATTTCAATCACAAATTCTTCGGTTTCGTACTGCTCAAAAACCTCCAAAGTCTTAGAGTTGATTGTGTCGGGCTGCTGGACTGCAAGCCGCTTGATTTCGTCTAGGCCCTGGCGGGTTTTGACCATCTGATCGTGGGACCTAAGCGCTCGCCGCAGCCGATCGTCGTGGGCCTCAAAGGTCAGTAGCCGACCATCTTGAGGATGTTTGACGTAAAACGTGCGGTACTCCTCGTAGTCGAGAATGTCGAGCACGTTCCTGACGGCCTCTTGCTCTCGAAAGGCTTTGGTCTCCTGTCGGGCCAGCTCATTTCGCTGTCGCCACCGCTGCTGCTGGTACAGGTGCAGCCAGGTCAGCGCGATCAGGGCACCGCCCGCTAGGCTGGCAGCGATTAGCCAAAGGGGCACCACCTCCCTATAGAGGCTGCGCTGATTCCACTCGCTCTGGTAAATTTGGCCAGTTACAGGCTCAAGAGAGGGCACCTCAGACGGCATCTGCGCTAGCGCAGTTGATGTGGTGATGACTAGGGTAGTGCCCAGAAGGGTGATGCAGTGCCGAATTCCCATAGGTATCTAGGTTGGGCTCAAAAAGTTCTCTAGATGCTACCGAACAACGAACGAGCAGCAGTGTTTCTTAACAGCTTTGATGGAATTGTTAAATGGACTTAACCCATGGATATCAAGCCCCCGGAGCAGTGGCCGACAACAGCGGCAGATGCGATCGCACTGCAGCACCAGCTTCGCCCTCAAATAATTACCCAAGACCAGCTGCCTGACCCGATTACCTATGTGGCCGGAGTCGATGCCGGGTTTGAAGCCGACGGCACCATCACCCGCGCTGCCGTTGTGGTTCTCAGCTTTCCCGACCTCGTGCCGATGGAAGAAGCCTTGGTGCGCCGCCCCACGATCTTTCCCTACGTGCCGGGCCTACTCTCGTTTCGAGAAGTGCCTGCCGTGCTCGATGCCCTGGCCCAGCTCAAAACCACCCCTGATCTGATTCTTTGCGACGGGCAGGGCATTGCCCACCCGCGCCGCCTTGGCATTGCCTCCCACCTGGGCCTGCTGATCGATCGGCCGACTGTTGGGGTGGCCAAGTCTCGCCTGGTCGGCACCCACGACCCTGTGCCCAGCGAAAAAGGAGCCTGGGTGCCGCTGCTAGACAAGGGCGAACGCATCGGGGCAGTGCTGCGCAGCCGCGACAAGGTTAACCCGCTCTATATCTCCCCCGGCCACCGCATCAGCCTCGAAACAGCGATTGACTACACCCTGCGCTGCACCACCCGCTACCGCCTGCCCGAAACGACTCGCCTAGCGGATCGACTGTCTTCCTCCCGCAAGGGCCAGTCGGCGTTGCCCGATGAGGCTTCCGGCAGCCAAATGAACCTGTTTTAGAAGCAGCTTTTCGGCAGATGGGCTGAGAAGCCGCTGCAGCGTTTCAGGTTCTGTAACCCCTGTGCCACAATGGGCCGTATCCCTTAGCTTAGAAAGGTGGCGGTGGCAGTGGAACCGTCTTTTTCTGCTCAAGTTCAGCCCGGTCTACCAGAGGAGCCGCTGACTCCCCGCCAGTTGGGCAACATTAAGGCCCAGCTGGATCTGGTGCTGTTGGCTTTAGAATCTCTTACTGGAATTGGGTCAGATGCGATGCTAACGGCGGCAAAGACGCTGGGGATAGAGGATTTTTTGAGCGATCGCGTGAGCTTGTGGCGGCTGCGGCAGGCCAGCCCCCTACGCAAGGGCCAGGGTCGCAAGAAGCTAGATATTGAAGAAGCACGGGCGCTGGTGCTGGTCAGCTGTCACCTGGCCCAGCAGCACAAAGCCCAAATTCGTCAGGCGGTAGGGTTGCTGGAAGACGCCCTGGAGCGTCAGCTGCCGCCCCATCGGGTGGCCCGGTTGGGCGACTATCTCGATACCTTTAGCAATACCTATGAGGAGCGCATGGAGGGCGACACCGAAGCCACTGCGGAAGAACGCAGCACCCTGGCCCTGAAGCTGCTGACCGATCTGCTGTTTTACAGCACTACGGGCGGTGAGCGTAGGCTGTGGCTATCGCTGCTAGATCGGGCAAAGGGAGTGCAGCATGGCCCCGACCTCTGAGCTAACCTCCCTGCGGTATACGGCACCGACCTGCACCCTTGAGGTGGTGGGGGAGCTTTCTCCTCTGAGCCAGGTAGCGGAGCAGCCCATTTTGAAGCGGCTGCGGTTTGACCTGCAAATTCAGGACATCTCAGGTCAGCCGGTGGTAGAAGCGCGGGGGATGCGATCGCATCTCCTGGCCCTTTCGACCCTCGTTCAGACCTACGTCCAGACCTATTTGAACGGGCCTGGCGATGGCGCACTGCCAGCACCAGCGGCTGAGGGCATTTCCCTGCAG
>JACVRP010000211.1 GCA_014534385.1 Cyanobacteria bacterium Co-bin13 | reverse complement strand
GTAATGGCAAGCGAGGTCAAGCTGTCTTTTAGCTTGAGTGTTCCAAAATAACCTTTTTGCCCTTTACCGATGTTTTTGGTTGCTTGAAACGCTCCTCAGTCAGCTCAACAAAGATGCAGAACCACTGGTGTATGGTCACTCCGAAGCGAAGCTACAGGAGAATCAGGGAATATTATAAACGTCTTCAGCCAGCAGTCAACCTCTTCGTTAACAGCCGACTTCTACTCAAATCCTTCCATGGGCAGATTTTGATACTGAAAAGACTAAATAGAATCCACGGGTACGATTTTGTCGGTTTTGAGAGGGGATCACCAGACTTTATTCTTTTCTGACATCTTGCTTTGTCGTGCTTTTTCCCTCGTTTTGAGGCAGCTAGGAGGTTCTCTATTTTTCTAAGGCCACTTTTAGAGCTGCTGTTTGTAGCGACAAGTTCCTAAAGCGGATATTGGGTTTTTGGCCTTGCTTTTTATCTAGCACTTCAAGATTCAAGACGTTTCGGCTTGATTTAGATATGAAAACTCAAGAGAAAGTAGCTCGAGAAGATTTGCTTAAGGGTGCCGCTCGTCTTCGTTCAACTGATAGGTCCGCTAATAAAAGGATAGGCTATTTGATACCGGAGTTTCCGGGCCAGACACATAACTTTTTCTGGCGTGAATCCCAGGCTCTTAAAGAGATGGGCCTAGAAACAGTTTTAATCTCGACTCGCAAGCCTCCCAGAGAAATTATGTCAGCTAGTTGGGCTGAACAAGCTCAGGAGAAGACTACTTACTTACTTCCTCTCTCCTGGCTGGAGATGCTTCAGGTAGTAGCCATTATTCTGTTTGCTGGCCCAGAAGCATGGATGCTGTGCAGCAAAATGGTGCTCGGCGCATCTGATATGACCTTTCGGCAGAAGCTGCGGTTGATTCTGCTTGTTCCTTTTGCAGCTAAGCTAGTGTGGCTTAGTCGACAACAGAATTGGTCGCATATTCATGTTCACTCTTGTGCAGATGCTGCCAATATTGCGATGCTCGCAACCTCTCTATCGAGGTCGAAGTTGACATACAGCTTGACGCTTCACAACCCGCTTTGTGTTTACGGCCCCAATCAGCAGCAAAAGTGGGGCTTTTCAAAGTTTGCGGTTGTGATTACCCAAAGGATTTATCAGGAAGTCGTAAGCAGCCTCAGGACTTGTCTACCTCAGAAGATCGAGGTTTGCCCCATGGGAGTGGACCTGTCTAATTTTAGGAGGGACTTAACTTACGTTCCCTATAGTGGCGCAGACGTATTTCGTGTGTTTAGCTGTGGTCGATTGAATCCTTGCAAAGGGTATGAGTACCTCATTCGTTCAATTAGCATCCTTCGGAGCGAAGGACTCGACGTTAGGCTTGACATTGCCGGGGAAGATGAACAAGGGGGAACCGGCTATCGGCAGGAGTTGGAAAAGCTGATTTGCGCCTTGGATTTACAGGGCTCTGTTACCTTACTGGGCGCTGTTTCTGAAGAGGGCGTTAAGCAGTGTCTCAAGAAGACTCATGTCTTTGTCTTAGCCAGTTTGGAGGAACCTTTGGGCGTTGCGACTATGGAGGCAATGGCTATGAATGTGCCCGTTGTTGTTACGAATGCAGGCGGGGTGCCGGAGCTGGTAGACGATGGGGAAAATGGCATTCTGGTACCACCTCGAAGCTCGGATGCGATCGCACAAGCCCTCCTCCGAATCTCCAAGAATCAGAAGCTAGCAGTTAAGCTAGGCCAGGCTGCTCGAGAAAAAGTGGCTCAGTCCTTCAGCTACCGCAGAAGTGCTCAGGTGATTGCTGCCATGCTCGAACAGACCTAGTCGCAACGGCAAGGTTAAAAAGCAAAAAAGATGGCGGGGCTATTCAAGCTCCGCCATCTTTTTTGGAGATAGCCTAGTGAAAATTAGGCGGTCAGAAGCTGTCGAAGTACGTAATGAAGGATGCCGCCGTTTCGGTAGTACTCGACTTCATCCAGGGTATCGATGCGGCAAAGTAGAGGAACTTCATCCCGGCTGCCATCAGCCCGGTAGATGACCAGGGTAACGGTCATGCGCGGCTGAATGCCCTGGCTTAGACCAGTGAGGTCAAAGGTTTCACTGCCGTCAAGATTCAGTGTGTGGCGATCGCAACCTTCCACAAACTGCAGCGGCAGCAGGCCCATGCCCACTAGGTTAGAGCGGTGAATGCGCTCAAAGCTCTCGGCCACGACGGCTTTGACGCCCAGCAGACGAGTGCCCTTAGCCGCCCAGTCGCGGGAAGACCCGGTGCCGTATTCCTTGCCGGCAAAGACAATCAGCGGTGTGCCTTCAGCCTGGTACTGCATGGCTGCGTCATAGATCGACATTTCGGTGCCGTCGGGCATGTGCTTGGTGACTCCGCCAGATGAGCCGGGCACCATTTCATTTTTCAGGCGGATGTTGGCAAAGGTGCCGCGCATCATCACCTCATGGTTGCCGCGCCGAGAGCCGTAGGAGTTGAAGTCGGCAGGGGTGACCTGATTGCCGACCAGGTAGCTGCCTGCTGGGCTATCGGTCTTAATTGACCCGGCAGGGGAGATGTGGTCGGTGGTAATGCTGTCGCCCAAGATGGCCAGGGGCCGCGCCCCCTTAATGTCAGCAAAGCTGTGACCGTTGACCTCAGAGCTCATGCCCTCAAAGTAGGGCGGGTTTTGGACGTAGGTGCTGGAACCTTCCCAGGTGTAGGTCTGGCTGTCGGCAGTGCCGATCTGCTGCCAGGCAGGGGTGCCGTCAAAAACATTGCCGTAGCGGCTACGGAACATTTCAGGGGTGAGCGCCTCAGCCATCACCGCTTTAATTTCCTCGGTGGAGGGCCAGATGTCTCGCAGGTAGACTGGGTTACCGCTGGGGTCTTGGCCAATGGGGTCATTTTTGAGGTCAATGGCCAGATTGCCTGCGATCGCATAGGCCACCACCAGCGGCGGCGAGGCCAAATAGTTGGCCTTGGTGTGGGGGCTAACCCTGCCTTCAAAGTTGCGGTTGCCGGAGAGCACTGCGCCGACCACCAGATCTTTCTCATTAATGGCGCTGACGATGGGATCGGGCAGCGGGCCAGAGTTGCCAATGCAGGTGGTGCAGCCGTAGCCCACCAAGTTAAAGCCTAGAGCATCCAGGTCTTCCTGCAAGCCCGCCTTGTTCAGGTAGTCAGACACCACCTGGCTACCGGGGGCCAGAGAGGTTTTCACCCAGGGTTTAACGGTTAAACCCTTTTCGCGAGCCTTGCGGGCCACTAGACCTGCCCCAATCATGACCGAGGGGTTGGAGGTGTTGGTGCAGCTGGTAATGGCGGCAATCACGACAGCGCCATCGGTCAGGTCATAGGACTGGCCAGGTACTGGAGCAGAACGCTTGTCGCTGTAAGACAGGCTGCTAAAGCTAGTGAAATCTTTTTCCTTAAACTGGCTTGCCAGGTCAGACAGCAGCACCCGATCCTGGGGCCGCTTCGGCCCAGCTAGAGACGGTTCCACCGTGCCCAGGTCTAGCTCCAGGGTATCGGTGAAGAGGGGATCGGGGGTGCCGTCATAGCGCCACAGCCCCTGGGCCTTGGCATAGGCTTCCACCAGAGCAACTCGATCTGGCTCGCGCCCAGAGAATTCCAGATAGCGGATGGTTTCTTCGTCAACCGGGAAGAAGCCGCAGGTGGCCCCATACTCAGGGGCCATATTGCTGATGGTGGCCCGATCCGCCAGGGTCAGGTGCGACAGCCCTTCGCCGTAGAACTCGACGAATTTGCCCACCACGCCTTTTTTCCGCAGCATCTGCACCACGGTCAGCACCAAATCGGTAGCCGTTGCGCCATCGGGGAGCTGCCCGGTGAGCTTAAAGCCCACCACTTCGGGAATCAGCATGGAGATGGGCTGACCCAGCATAGCCGCTTCAGCCTCAATGCCGCCCACGCCCCAACCTAGCACCGAGAGACCATTGACCATGGTGGTGTGGCTGTCGGTGCCCACTAGGGTATCGGGGTAGGCCACCGTCTCACCGTTCTCGTCCTTCGTCCAAACGACCTGGGCCAGGTACTCCAGGTTGACCTGGTGGCAAATGCCCGTACCAGGCGGCACTACCCGAAAGTTATCAAAGGCTTTTTGGCCCCAGCGCAGAAAAGCGTAGCGCTCGTGGTTGCGCTGAAACTCCATCTGCACGTTGGACTGAAAGGCGCTGTTGCTGCCGAAGCTGTCTACCATCACCGAGTGGTCGATCACCAGATCCACCGGAGACAGGGGGTTGATCTTGTGGGGGTCGCCGCCCAGGTTCACGATCGCATCGCGCATCGCCGCCAGATCCACTACAGCGGGCACTCCCGTAAAGTCCTGCATCAGCACGCGGGCCGGGCGATAGGCGATTTCGCGCTCGGAGGTGCGAGATTGGAGCCAGGCTGCGATCGCACGTACATCATCGGCGCTGACCGTCCGCCCATCTTCATAGCGCAGCAGGTTTTCCAGCAGCACCTTAAGGCTGTAGGGCAGGCGGCTGACATCCCCCAAAGTCTTAGCGGCCTCTGGCAAACTGTAGACGGTGTAGGTTTTGTCGGCAACGGTCAGGGTAGTTTTGGCGTTAAAGCTGTTCACGGCGGTGTCTCTCCGAGGCTCTACGGGCGATTGACAGATCAAGAAAAGGGCTGTCGTTAGGTGGGCTAACTGTGTTGCGCTATGTTAACGATGCAATCTTACATCTTATCGAAAACTGCGCTGTAAGCTGGGTAGCCGATTCTAGATTGGGGCGCTCACTCATTACTTCTATTCTCGACAGTGCCCCCCTCTGCTGTGTAGAGGATCATGCCGTGTTGTTTGAGGAAATCTGGATTTACCGCCAGCGCTTCATCGCCAGTATTGCGAAACAGGGCGGTGAATGCCCCTGCTCCCAAGCCCGACTGAGGCCAGAGGCGGTAGCAGGGCCAGTCTGCCAGGTGAGACGGGTACGCTGCTAGCGGCGTCACTGAAACAGGCTGGAACTGCGGAAACTTGCCCAGAAACCACTCACACACCTGCTCATTTTCCTCAGGCGAGAACGTGCAGGTCATGTAGGCCAAATACCCCTGCCCAGCCACCACCTCAGCCGCATTGGCCAAAATCCGCTTTTGGCGGTTGGCGTTTTTATTCAGGTTGACTGGGTGAAAGCAGCCCAGGGCCGTCTCTCCCTTAGCTAGCAAAGATTGGCCGCTACAGGGCGCATCCACCAGCACCAGGCTGGCCGATCGCGGCATCTGCTCGGCAAAGGCTGAAGGATCTTGGTTAAATACGAGTGCTGAGGTCGCCCCGCAGCGCTTCAGGTTGGAGATCAGAATTCTCACCCGTTTACGAACCACCTCGTTGCACCAGAGCTGCTCAGGCTGAAGCGCCCTCCAAGCGAAGAGGCTTTTGCCACCAGGGGCCGCACAGAGATCGAGAACGGTTGGGGTAGGAGCAGCTATTCCCGACAGGGCTGACGCTGCAAACACGGAGGAGAAATCGAGGCAGTAGAAGTAGCCCTGCTCATGTAAGGGATGCTGTCCGGGTCGAGTGGCTGAACTGAGCCGATCCACCCACTCGGGCTGCCAGGGCAGAGGGAGTTCTTTAGGAAGGAAATCGCCTTCGGGACGTGGACGGGTCCATAGAATCGTCGACGCGAATTCCTGAGGATGAACCAGCGCCTCAACGAACGCATCCCGCTCACCCGGCTCCGGAAATAGCCGCTGACTGAGCTTGATCAGCAGGTTAGAAGGTTGATTGGCCACCAAATTTCCTTAGTCGATGCTGAAGCCCCGTACAGTTTCAGCTTTTTTAGCTCCGGTGGCAACGGCAGCCTGCTCGATCTGGCGCGCCTTCATCCGATGGTTCTGAAAATGGCCCATCCATGCCTGGGGCGCATCCATCGTTTCGCCGCCATGCTTGGTCAGGCGCTTGCGCACCTGGCAGAGGACAGGGGTATTGACGCAGGCCCCAGAGATAATCACCTGGCCTTTGGTCAGCGAGGGCAGCTCCTTCAGCAGGTCCCGGCCTGCCGCTTCTACCCCGTACTTCAGACTCTCCTGGTCTACCGGGTTGACAATTCGCATGAGGAACTGGCTCATGCACTGGGAGAGCACGTCGGAGTCGAGCTTGCCGGGGCGCTGGGTGATCAGGCCCACCCCCATGCCAAACTTACGGCCCTCGCTAAGGATAGTGCGAAGGATCATCTTGCAGCGGGAGGGTTCGTTGGCGGGGGCAAAGCGGTGGGCCTCTTCAATCACAATGAAAACGGGGTAGGGCAAGTAGTTTTCATCGTCGGCGGTGATTTTGTCCTTGGCTGTGTTCATGCGGGCGTGGTAGCTCTGGCGCAGCACTGCGGCACAAATTACCTGCTGCTCTTCCTGGCTGATCTCGTTCATCTGTAGAACGGTGACTCGGCCCGGCTCAAACAAGTCCTTGGGGGCCAGGTGCTGCATCCGGTGGAAGTACTCGGAGCGCTCTAGCTTGCTCAGCTTCCACTCAATCGCTGGGGCCGAGGATCCGGTTTTTTCGTTGCCCTCTTCGTCGGTGCTGCGATCGCTTTCATACACCGCCGAGATCAGGTCCTGCACATCCCAGCGGTAGTCGCCCTTGCGGTGCTTGGTCAGCAGACTAAAGGCTTTATTGAGAATGGCCTGCTGGCGATCGCTCATATCCGGCAGCAGGGTCAAAATGTCGTAGTAGTCGAGGGAAGACATGCGGATGCGAATATCTTCTGGCTTGAGAATTTTCACGTCCGGGCTGTAGCCGTCCTCGGTTTCAAAGGCGGTGTGACCGCGCATGTCGGTCAGGGTGCCGTACTCACCGTGAGGGTC
>JACVRP010000083.1 GCA_014534385.1 Cyanobacteria bacterium Co-bin13 | reverse complement strand
ACTTCTTCTTGCTTGGGATGGCTGTGGGTGTAGCTTTGGCGGCAGGTGTAGCTGCTTCAATGCCGAGCCGCTTGGCGTGAGGGCGGGGCTGGCGGCTATCAAAGTCAAAATGAACTTTGGTGAGGGGCTGTAGGAGCGGGGAACTGGGCACAAAGGCTCGGTTTTAGGGTGGGACAGGCGCAGAAAAACATTCTTTTCAGGATATCTTTTCTCGGAATTAGGTCTGCTAAGGGCATGGGTCGGACGGTAAGGCGACAAGTCATCGGAATCGGTTGGTTGGCGGTGTGCTTTAGTCTGCTGCTCAGTTTGCTGCTGCCTTTGCCCCAAGCTCTAGCTCAAGGCAGCGGTAGCTCAAGCCTGCCTCTGCTGACGGCAGAGATGCTGCAGCAGCGCCTCAGTACGCTGGATCAGCGGGACGGTAAGCCCACGATTAACCTGCGGCAGGTCGCGATTGACCTGCGGGCTGACAGTGACCTGCGCGATCGCTTTTACCGACTTGTGCAGAATAGGCTCCAAAGCGGCAGCCGCCCTATCGGCCTGGACCTGAGCTATTCGCTGGTGCTGGGGGAGCTGGACCTGACCAAGCTGGGGCTACGGGCTCCGCTCTATGGCGATGCTCTAGTGTCGCTGCTGGATGCGGAGACTCAGGCCCAGCTGAGTCGCGATCGCAAGCGCCTGAACCAGCTCAACCAGCTCTCGCGCTCCCTGCTGATTCAGGAGAAGGGCACTGCTCAGCAGATCTATCTAGTCCGGGGGCCGCTGGTGTTTGTGCAGACCCACTTTACGGGCAACGTGGTAGGGGCAGACATTTTCTTTCTCGATCGGCTGCTGTTTCAGGGCACCCAGTTTGACCAGTCCCTGAGCCTGCCCGGTGCCCGCTTCGGTCAAAACGTCAACCTCACGGGGGCTCGCTTCAGCCAGGAGGTGAACCTGCGCAACAGCATTTTCTTTAAAGGTGCCCGGCTGGACCAAAGCTATTTTGCCGGAGCTGCCACCTTTCAGGGCACTGAGTTTAGGGGCGACGCCAATTTTAGCCAGAGCACGTTTGTAAAAGAGGTCAACTTTAGCCGGGTGCAGTGGTTAGACAATGCCGACTTTGCCCAGACGGTCTGGAAAGAACCTGTCTCTTTCTTCAAGGGCAGCTTTGAGAAAGCGCTGTTTTTCACCCAGTCGCGGATTGAAGCACCCCTCTCGATGCGGCAGGTGCGCTTTAGTGAGCCGATCAACTTTCGCAATGCGGCCCTTTTGGCCCAGGCCGACTTTGGAGATGCGGCTTTTCAAGGGCGCGCCTATATCAACGTTTCGGGGATGGACTTTAATCCCGATCAGGCTCGAATTTTAGGCAATCCAGGGCAGATTGGTAGAGTACTTTCGGTGCCGTCTCTTTCTGGGAATGAAACGCTGCTGCGGAATCTGGTGCGAAATTTTCGGCGGCTAGAGCAAATTTCAGATGCCTACCGGGTGGAGTACACTGCCGAGCGGCTGCGGCTGCGGGAGCTGCGCCAGCGGCTCTTGGGGGTCAACGTCAACACGGCCTCTCGGCTCAAGCTAGTTCAGATCGGCTTTACCGAAGCACAGGCCCAGGCCATTGCTAACCGCCGTCAAACCCATGCCTTGCTCAGCGCCTCTGACCTGCTAGACATTGAGGGCGTTGACTTGGCGGCCTACGTGAAGGTGCGCGATCGCATTCTCACCCGCAGGTCGCTATCGCCCCTGGGCCGGGTGCAGATCTGCCTGCGCTGGCTCTGGCTAGATGGACTGGTGGTCCTCAGCCGCTATGGCACGGGCGTCGGCCTGATCATCGGCATTGGCCTGATGGCGCTAGCCTGGTTTGCGGTGCTGTTTTGGTTTGTCGATCGCTATCGCCGCCGCCTGCCGACGCCGATTGTGCCGCCCCTTGAGCAGACCTTCTGGATTGGGGGCAGCTCTTTGGCCTGTGCCGGGTTTGGCCTTAGCATGGTGCTGCGTTCGGCGGACTATCCGGCAGCAACTCTGACCTGGCTGGCTGTGCTCATGGTGCCTCTGCCGCTGGCCTGCATTGCCCGCATTTTACAAAAGGGTCGCTTTCACGATCTGATGGCAGAAAGCTACTTCAGGGAAGACGGCAGCATGCGGCAGCTGCGGCTGCTGATTGCGCGACTGCCGGTGATGCCCCTGTTTCCCTTTTTTCGGGATCGCTTCACGCCAATTTTGCAGGATCGCCGCTGGTCCTGGTTAAACTATTACGATTTCAGCCTCAACAATTGGTTCAAATTCGGCTTTAATGACATCCGGTTGCGTGATCAGGACGTGCCAGGACTGGTCACCGCGCTGGTCTGGTATCAGTGGGGGCTGGGGCTGATGTATGTGGCCCTGCTGCTCTGGACTTTTTCTCGCACGATTCCCGGTCTCAATCTGCTGCTGTATTTCTAAACTCCTCTGCTGCTATGGCGTTCGACTCTCCTTCTACTACTGATCAGGTGCAGCAGGCCAAGGCCGATTTGCGGCAGCGCCTGCTCAAGGCCCGGCAGGCGATTCCCGATCAGCTGTGGCGGCAAAAGAGCGATCGCATCTGCACCCACCTGCAAAACTGGGTCTACTTTCAGCAGGCTCGCGTGGTGCTGGCTTACTGCAGCGTCCACAAAGAACCCGACCTCAGCCCCCTGCTCAACCAGCCCCGGCCCTGGGGCCTACCCCGCTGCGTCAGCAAAAACCAGCTCACCTGGCACTACTGGAATGCCCAGTCTCGCTGGCCCCTGCGCAAAGGCAAGTTCGGCATTCTAGAACCCCACGCCGAGTCGCCCCAGGTTGATCCGGCCCTGGTCGATCTGATCTTGGTACCGGCAATCGCCTGCGACGTGCGGGGCTACCGCCTGGGCTACGGTGGCGGCTATTACGATCGCATGTTTAGTTCCGGGGTTTGGGCCAAAGTGCCTACCGTAGGCGTTGTGTTTGAGTATGCCCGCCTGCCTGAAATTCCCAAGGTCTTCTGGGATCGGCCTCTGCGGGGGGTTTGTACGGAGAGTGGGCTGTTTTTGGGGAAGTAGGAGGGTGAAGGGGTGGGGGGGTGTTGCTTGCTAACACATTTATCAGTCTTCTCTTAGGCGACGGGAGCGAACTTCTAGCAGTGCCTGGCTCAGCTCTAGGAAGCCCTGGGATTCGGGGCTGTGGGTAACGTAGACGGGCTTATAGTTCAGGGTTTCCCAGTAGTGCTGGATGTTGGCGACGCCGACGGAATGGGGAAAGGCTGCGGGATCGAACAGGCTCTCGTCGTTGGGGCTGTCGCCCACGGTGACGACTTCGTCTGGCGTGATGGCGGGAAACTGACGGCTGAGCACCTGCAATAGGGCGGCTGATTTGCTCTGGTGGGCCAGCTTGATGTGGCACTGTACGGTGCTGTAGGTAAAGCCCCAGCCCGCGCGATCGCAAATTTGCGCCATCTCGTCTAGCTCTGACTGAGATAGACCTGTCACGTCAAAGGTCCAGTCGGTGAGGCGGTAGCGGTTATCGTTCGACGGCTGGAGCTGGGGCCACTGAGTTTGGAGGGTGGCAAATAGCTCGGCCAGCTGCTGGCGGTGGGCGGTGAGGTCGGCAATGTCCACTAGCAGGGTGGGGTCGGCCTGGGTCTTGGGAAAGAAAAGGCCGCCGTTTTCTGCGATCGCACCGGCGACCGGCAAGTACTGCACCAAACCGCTGACCCAGCCGGCTGACCGCCCCGTGACGATGAGCACAGCAATGCCAGCCGTCTGTAGGTCCTGAAGTGCCTGTATCAGGGCAGGGGTAAACTCGCCCTGCCAGGTCAGCGTGCCATCCATATCGGAGGCAATTAGGCGGAAGCTAGATCGCCGTTTTGCGAAAAATGGGCTAGAAAGTACATGAAAATCGGGCATACGTCCTCAATTGTGTGCTTTATCTAGAGGAACAAACTAAATAAGGCTATGGCTCCACTCTCCCCCGACCAGCGCAACTACTCCTATCTTGTCGAAGCCGCCCGCACCGGGCTTCACAAACCCATACTGGCAGCTCTATACGCGGTTCACCGACAGCCCCAGCTGCCAGATGATGAAACTGGGCTGGGCATTGCCCCGGCTAACCGCATTGCGTTGGAACAGGTTAACAGCTTTCCTACCCAGGTTCAGTATGCGGCCAATACGATCCGCAGCCTGACCGATGAGCTGATTGCCCAGGGTTGGCAGGGAGACGATCTGTGGAATGCGGCTCAGGGGCGCTATAGCGATCGCTTCATCAACCGCGTTGCCGAAGGCTACACCCCACCTGCAGCCAATACTGCCGCTGCCCGGCTAGAGCCCTCCGACGCCCAGGCGCTGCTGGCTGCCTACCAGGCCGATATCGCCACCGACTTCGAAGCCTATCAGCTGCCCCAAAACCTGGCGGGCCTAGACCGCAATCTGTTGGCCTTTGCTGAGCGTATTCCCCCCAGTTACGTACGCCTTGACTTTCAGCGACAGGCGCTGCTGGAGGCCGCTCGGCTCTGGCGCAGACTCAACACTCAGGAAGAGGTGATCGCTGCGTTGGGAGTGCCCGTTACAGGCGGCGTTGTCGATGAGACAGAGCTAGATCGGCGGCTGGTGGAATTTGCTCAGCAGGTGGCTCGCTACTACAGCGGCTACCCCTACCAGCGGGAAGCCTTGATCCGCCTGGTACAGCTCTGGCGGCAGCTCGATTCGCGCGAAGAGACAATTCAGTGGCTAGAGACTAACCAGCCCTTTGCCGCCGAAACCAACGTGCAGATTGTCGATCCGGCCCTGATTGCGTTTGTGCAGCGACTGCCCACCTTCTATCGGGGGCTGGGCGACCAGCGCTTTGCCGTGACCGAAGCCTACCGCCTTTGGAATGGGCTGGATTCTCGAACAACGGCTATTCGTCGCCTGGGCGTTGATCCCGATGCCCTCTTAAACAATGCCAATAACCCGGAAGCCTTAAGAAGTGCGGCCCAGCAGGTGGATCGGGCCCTGCTAGACTTCATTGCCCGCGTACCCAGAATCTATGCCGAAACGGAGGTGCAGCGGGAGGCCCTGATTCGCCTGGTGCAGATCTGGCGGCGGCTAGACAACCGCACCGCCACGCTGCAGTCTTTGTTTGAAGACCTACGACGAATGTCTCGGGCCGAGCGCACCTCTCCCGACGCCATGCCCGCTCCCACCCCGCCCCCTGCCCCCGCTCGCCCCGCTCGCTGGACGCCCAACAACATTCAGCTAGCCGCCGCTATCCTGCCCAACGGCAACTTTACCTGGGCTGAGGCGACCCAAGGCGGCTCCCGCATGCCCCCCGACCAGGCCACAGTCAACGCTATTGTCAGAATTGCGACGTTGGCCCAGCAGGCGCGCGATCGCATTGGCCGCCCCTTCCGCGTTACTAGCTGGTATCGACCCCCCGCCATTAACCGCCGCGTCGGTGGAGCTTCCCAGAGCCGTCACATTGTCGGCGATGCCATAGACTTCTATGTTGACGGCCTCTCGGGAACCCAGGTCTACCGCTCCCTCGATCCCTGGTGGACTGGCGGACTGGGGCGCTACATACAGTTCCCCTACCTGTGCCACATTGATGCGCGAGGTTACCGGGCCAGGTGGACAAACTAGGGCTGATTTAGGACCGGCCCACTACGCCTCGCAGGTCGGTCCTTTGTGGAAAAAAAGAAAGCAGAGCCGTTCGACTTTAGGCAGCGATTTCAGGGAAACCGCGATTCAAGAGCAGGTTTTGCCCAGGGGGAGAACCCATACCTCCGAGGGAGGGGAAGTCCTCCCTGAGAAACCCCTTGAGCTCAAAACCCCGCGCCACAATAAAAGCAGGCGCATTTGTAAAGAAACATTGCTTACTGAAACCGCAACCTCCCCAACACCCACCGCGACTAAGGGTCGTTTATGGATGCCGGAACGGGTTCTCTTTACCCCAGCTGCCCTAGATGAACCTTGGGGACAACAGATTTTAGAGCGGGTCAAGGCCCTAGATCTGCCGGTTGAGGAGCTGCCGCGCAACCGGGTGACCGGGCTACGGGGTGAGACTGAGCGAGAGACCTATGCGATCGCAAAGCGCACTTTAGCTGTTGTCACCGCCCCCCCCAGCCAGCTCAAGCTCAGCCCCATTCCCCCCTCTGCCGACTGGCAATTTCACCTAGCTGAGGGCTGCCCGGCCCACTGCCAGTACTGTTACCTGGCCGGTAGCTTATCGGGACCGCCCGTGATTCGGGTCTACGCCAACCTGCCGCAAATCCTGGGCAATCTAGCGAACTACGAGAAGCCCGGACAAGATACCTCGTTCGAGGTGAGCTGCTACACCGACCCGCTCGGCATTGAGCACCTGACCGGGGGGTTGGCCGAGTGCATTCGCTACTTTGGTACCCGAGAGACAGGCTACCTGCGCTGGGTTTCTAAGTTTGACGCGGTCGAGCCACTGCTTGACCTGCCCCACAATGGCCACACCCGCTGTCGCCTCAGCGTCAACGCAGCCCCCGTTTCCACTCGCATGGAAGGGGGTACCGCTGCCGTCAAAGACCGGCTGAGCGCTGTGCGGCGTTTGGCCTTGCCTCGCGCTCAGGGCGGCGGCGCTTACCCAGTGGGGTTAGTGATTGCTCCTATCATGGCGATCGAAGACTGGCAGGACCACTACACCCAGCTCCTTGACGACATTGAAGCAGCCCTTGATTTTGACTGCGACCTCACCTTTGAACTGATTTCCCACCGCTTTACACCCGGATCTAAGGAAGTGTTAAACCAGTGGTACCCCAACAGCAAAGTAGACCTAGATGAGGCCAATCGCAGCGTCAAGCGCAATAAGTTTGGCGGCGTCAAGTATGTCTATGAAGCTGACACGATGAAGGCGCTTAAGCGCTTCTTTTACGAAGAGATCGCTCATCGTTTTCCTCAGGCAAACATCCTCTACTGGACCTAATCGAGAAGGGCAGCTTGTCAGTGTAGGTGTGGCTAAGCCGGGTCCTATTAGCTACTCCTACAGCTTGCCTACAGGTAGAAAGTCTGCTTTCGCTCAATTCGTATCTAGAAATACAGAAACTAGGGTTTTATATAAAGTCCATGGCTGGAGCTTCTTCTCAAACAAAGCTTTAGCTATGAACTTGAACCAAAAACAGCTTTGACAAGAAGTACCTCTAGCAGTCGTCCTTTACACAATTTAGAGGGGCGACCTATTTCTAATGGTATTTCCCCCCCTTTAGGCAGACGCGGGTTTAATCACTTGGTGCAAATTAATCTGGACTCGCGATAGAGGAAGACACAGGGATCCTATTGTTAACTTTTGAAAATACAGTCTTGCAAAAAAGACCCTTGTTCCTAAAAACCTATTCCTAGTGACTCGGATATGCTTAGTAACGTTATGGAAAACCAGGAAATACCTGGTTCACTGGAAGACAAATTTGCAGTAGAGCGATCGCTTTACAACCGGATCATGAAAACGGCAGTCTGGGTGATCGGCATTCCAGCTTGGCTGTTTGGGGTGGCCGATAGAGGGTTCGCTGCCTTTTTTGACCACAGCATTACTACCATCGAAGTTTCCCAGCTGATCTTCGTTTCCGTTATTTTCGTGAGCTGGCTATTGCTCAAGCCAGAAGAAACTGCTTCTGTGAGTAACCTGAGGGCGCTGCGCAATCATAATGTATTTTCATCTATCCCCCAGCCCCAGCAGAAAGCTAAAAGCAAAACTCAACGGCGGATGCAGGAACTGAACGACCAGTTCATCACCAGCCAAGAGCACACGCTGCCTTTTCCCTACTATTGCCAGATCTACCATCTGCTTAACCTAAAGCACCTGGAAGACATCCACAGCTTTAGCCTGGGCAACCTGAAGATTGTAGAAGTTAGCGAATTTCAGGCCACTCAAGAGGGCGGCAGACTGAAGTTTAAGACTCTTCTCGATTCGCCCATGAACATTCTGCGGCTTTGGCGCGATGCCACCGTTGAGGTTGAGTTAACCTTGCACAATCCCTACACGGTGGAGCTGCGAATTCCGGCGTATGGCGACAAGGAGATCTCGGTTATCTTCAATGCGCTGCCGATTGATGAGTCGAACCACAAGCTGTACATTGATATGTACTCCAACCTGGGCTGGCCCAAGCCGCTGCTGCGCTTTGTCTTCCACATGGCAGCCATCCTAACGCTGCTGGAAGACCTGCCCTACCTGCGGAAATTAGCAGAGCGCAACATTCAGCACCTGGTTAACAAACAACGGGTTTCGCGCCATACTTCGATGCAGCTTTTCGATCGCTTCATCGACCTGTATGGGGGAACTGAAGCCTCAATGCTACAGCCTCAGGCATGAGCAATTTAGCGAGACACGGAAGTAGTCCGCTCAGTGATTCAACCCTGCCTTCCTTTGTCTTCCTACGGGCTTAGCAAAGTCATTCTCTAGAGAACTCCTCTCTGGCAGCATGGCTTGGCTAAGCCCGTAGGGGCGCTATAGCTAGATTAATCCCGAGGTCTGGGTATCCAGAGCCGGGACTTTTGCGGTTGGGACAGGAGCTTTTGCCAGAGGGCCTCGTATTGGTGAGTCATGTGGGTAACGGTGAACTGAGCAGATGCGATCGCACGTGCCCTCTCTCCCAGGCGCTCCCTCAAAGCCGAGTCATCCCGCAGCCGCCGCAGCGCTGCCGCTAGCCCCTCTACGTCGTCTTTTTCGATCAGCAGGCCAGTGTCTTCATGTGCGATCGCTTCCGCCACGCTGCCTACCCGCGTTGCAATGATCGGGCGGCTAGCCAGCATCGCCTCGACTACCGTTAAAGGAAACCCCTCAGACCGGGAAGGCTGGGCAATCACGTCAAACGTGCTGAGGTAGGGACGTGGCTGCGCTACCCAGCCCAGTAGCTTAACGCGATCTTGAATGCCCAATTCTGCCGCTAGCTGCTCCAGCTGGGGCCGAAAAGCCCCTTCTCCCAAAATTACTAGCCGGGTGCGCTCCACCTGAGCCAGGGCCCGTAGCAGCACGTCATGACCCTTCATCGGGTCCAGGCGACCCACGCTGCCCACCTGTAGCCAACCGTCGGTCGAAGGCAGAGAAACCGCCTCTGAAAACTGCTGATCGGGCACGCCATTAGGAATTGACACCACCGTATTGCGGCCCAGGGCATAGAAATCCTCCATCCGTCTGCTGCTAGCCACGCCCACCGCCACATGGGCATCTACCCGCAGCGATGGCAGCCGCACCCGCAGCCAGGTCCAAAGATCTGTCGTCCGCAGCGGCAGCTGATCGACCCGCACCACCCGCGCTCGGGGGACGCTCAGGGCTGCTACCAGGCCTACCGTTCCGGCCCAGGGCGTGCACAGGTTGAGGTGAATCAAATCGGGCTGCAGACGATGGAAGGTGCTGAGGTGGGCCAGCAGGGAGGGCAGCCCGGCATCGGGTAAAACAATCGTTGCGGCCTGGGATCGCCCCGCTGCCACCGCTTCTACAACGGCCTGACTGACCCCGACCACGGTTAGATCGATCTCCTCAGCAGCGGTTTTGACCAGGTGTCCCAGGCTAATTTCAGCCCCACCGACCCCAGCCGAATCGGTATAGACAATCCCGCGCATGGCCTACAGCTGTCCTGCCTTCAAGGGTTTTAGCTCCTGCAGCAGCATGGCCAGGCGAATCTGAATGGCTTCATCAAACTGGCGCGGATCAAGCCCCGTCAGAGAGGTAATTTTGTCGAGCCGGTAGCTCAAGGTGTTGCGGTGAATCAACAGGCACTTGGCTGTAGAGGACAAGGCACAGTCCTGATCAAAAAAGACCTTCAGGGTTTCTAGCAAGTCTGGCTCAGCATCTAGCGGACTGAGCAGATGGCGGGCCAACTCTACCTTGGTGCGCTCATCGGCCACACAGGCAAAAGCCGCTATCCCCAGGCGATCGAGGCAGTACACCTGATTTTGCCCATTGAACTGCCGCCCTAGCCGCAGCGCCATGCGCGCATCCTGATAAGAACGAGACAGCCCCAAAACGCCCGGATGATAGCGGCCAATTCCCACGCTAACAGCGGCTCCTGTATCCTGCCGCAGCCGCAGCAGCAGGGCATCGCCGGCCCGCTTCAGCGCCTCTAGGTTGGTCCAGGAACTGGCTGCTTCGGGAGAGGTCAGGCTGCCTGCAGCCCAATCACCCATATTTTTGGTATCGCTGGCCTTGAGCACTGCAAATTCACCGTCTCCCAAATCGGTGCAGATAGTGTCATCTGGCAGGTGAAAAAAGCGGACAACACTTTCGATAATGCGCTGGGCTCGTTTGCGCTGCTCAAAACCAGAACGCTCGGGTGGGTCTTGCTCAGACTGAATGAAGTCTGTGGCATCGATTAAAATGACGGCCCGAGGCGGAGTGAGGTCTAACCCCAAAAGCTTAGACTGTCTAAGCACCAGGGCTGCATCCTGGATTTGGCCGTGCAGGAGGCTCTGAATCACCTGATTCTTTTGGGTTTGTTCGTCAGACAGCAGGGTTGGCTGAGTAATCTGGCTCAAGACCAGATCTACAAAGGCCTGGGCAATGCGTGGGGAAAGCACCTCGCCATTCGTAGACTGCTCAATTAAGACTTCCCCGGCCTGATCCTGAATGTTTAGAGGAAAGCGAAGGAAATGGCTATCTGCGGGATCAACTTCGCTAAATGAAGCAGACTTAGAGCCCAACAAGCCGCTGGCTACAACGGT
>JACVRP010000490.1 GCA_014534385.1 Cyanobacteria bacterium Co-bin13 | reverse complement strand
TTGGAGCCGCCTGACCCCAAAACCAGCTGGGGTCGATTGCCCTGCAGCACCATGGTTGGGGCCATCATGGACGAGATTCGCTGGTTGGGCTGCCACTGGTGAAATCCGTGCGGGTTTAGATCCTCTTCCCCCAGCATGTTGTTCACCATAATGCCTGTGCCCGGAATCACATAAGAAGATCCCTCTCCATTGGAAGTCGTGACGCTGGCGGCATTGCCCTCTGCATCAACAACGCTGACGTGGGTGGTGCTGCCCCACTTGTTCATGGCTCCTTGATAGGAATCGTGGTAGTGCGCCAGGTGCGATTCTCCCAAAAACCAGTCGGCAATATTGGCCTGATAAAGATTAGCGTCGTACCCATCCCGACGCGCCTGGTTAGTCAAGCTCATCGCCTCCCGTAGCAGGGCCAGGTAGGTTGGGTGCCCAGGCTGCAGCGATTTCAGGGGAGCCTGTTCTAGCAGCTTTAGGGCAAAGGCAATCAGCGTGCCTCCAGAGCTCGGGGGCGGGTTGGTCAGCAGCGTAGTGCCCCGATACTGAATGCTCAGGGGTTTACGCTCGATCACTCGGTAGTTTTGCAGATCCGGCAAGCTCAGATAGCCACCTGCCTGCTGGCAGTCATGAACAATCTGCTGCGCCAGTTCACCCCGATAAAAGTCCTCTGGCCCAGCTTCGATCAGCCGGGCTAGAAAATCGGCAAATTCTGGCATAACCAGACAATCCCCCTGCCGCAGCAGGTGCCCCTGAGGAGCATAGAGGGCACGAGCCCCAGCGGTTGCTGTCAAGATCGGAGCCAGCAGCTCGAAGCAGTAGGCCCGGAACGCATCAATCTCAATGCCCTGCTTAGCCCAGTGCAGGGCCGGTTCTACCACGGCAGCCAGGGGCAAACGACCCAGGCGACGATGCACGGCCAGCAGGCCAGCCAGGTTGCCAGGAACCGCCATCGACCCCAAGCCCACATGAAATTCCTGCACGGCATCGCCAAAGTTGGCCTGAATTGGGTAGAAGTCAGGCGGTCTGCCAAGGTCTTTAGCGGCAGGGGTCTGGCAAAAAAAGTCGAAGAGAACGTCTTCCCCCTGGGCAGTATGGGCTAGCAAAAAGCCGCCGCCTGCCACTGAGGTTAGGGTCGATTCTGCAACGCAGGCTGTAAATACGGCGGCAACAGCGGCATCAAAGGCGTTACCGCCCTGCCGCAGCAGCTCTGCGCCTGCTGCTGCCGTTAGCGGGTGTCCGGCGGCCACCACTCCCTGGGTGGGCTGTCCCATGGGCGTCTCCTATGCGCTGTTGACAGTCGTTTCAGCTTATCAAACGGTGATCTCAAAAAGGAGACGACAGCAACAGTTGCAATTCTTTACATATGTTATCTGTATTACCTCTGGCCAATTTCTAATAATTAGAAATGCTTCAACTGTGAGTATTCAGATGCAAAGAGGCGGATGGCTTGCTACCCCTTTTCAAAGCCAAGGGGGCAGGGATAGGGACAGCCTTTCAGAGAGTCGGTGGCTATGGACAATGCCTTGAGCTTACTTTTACTGGCTGGGCTGGGCATTACTGCTGGAATGCTATCGGGGCTGTTTGGTATTGGCGGCGGCATGGTGATTGTGCCGGGGCTGTTTTACCTGTTTGGCCTGATGGATCTGCCGCATGCAGCCCTAATGCATCTAGCCGGCGGCACCTCTATGTGCATCATGATTTTTACCGCCGCCTCTTCGACCTGGTTTCATCACTGCCGGGGCGACGTCCATTGGCACATCTTTCGCGCCATTATGGGCTTTATCGGGGTTGGGGTAATCCTGGGCTGCCTGCTGGCAAACCATTTGTCTACAGACTGGCTAGAGCTGGTCTTTGGCCTGTTTCTGCTGTTTGTCTCGCTGAAGATGCTGCTGGATTGGCGGGTTATGACTAAAGAGGCCAGCCCCTCCCGGCTCTGGCTAACGGCCCTAGTCGGCGTGGTAATTGGTTTTAAGTCGGGCATTTTGGGCATTGGTGGCGGCGCAATTAGCGTGCCGTTTTTGCTGCTGGCCGGGCTGCCAATTAGCCAGGCCAGCGGAACTTCGGCTTCCTTCACGCTGCCCATTGCGCTGATTGGCACTCTGGCCTGTTTGCTGACGCCAGGCGC
Organism: Cyanobacteria bacterium Co-bin13; assembly: GCA_014534385.1. Taxonomy (GTDB): domain Bacteria; phylum Cyanobacteriota; class Cyanobacteriia; order Phormidesmidales; family Phormidesmidaceae; genus JACVSF01. The sequence continues at coordinate 837 of JACVRP010000490.1, read as the reverse complement.
GACTGAAGCGATTCCCCTGACGACCGGATATATTTACTGGCCTGCGGTGTGCGTGGTTGCGCCCTTCACCGTTTTGGGAGCACCCCTGGGCACGCACCTGTCCCACGTACTGCCAGGACAGCGGCTCAAGGTAGCCTTTGCGCTATTTCTGCTGTTTTTAGGGCTGCGGCTTAGCGGTAGCAGCTTCGGACACCTGCTGTTTTAGACGTTGCGCTGGCTGGCGCGGTTTTGCTGCAGCAATTTGCAGACGGTTTCATCACTGGTCTGGTCGAAGTGGCTGTACCACAGGCTGATGGAGTAGAGCGGGTCAGGCTGGGTTAGACAAACAACTTCATCAACTTCCTGGCGCAGCTCTTCGACGGTGCTGGGCGGTGCAACCGGTACGGCCACCACGATGCGCCGGGGCTGCTGCTGCCGCAGCACGCCAATTGCGGCTTTTAGGGTAGAACCCGTGGCAATGCCGTCGTCTACCAGAATCAGGGTCTGATCCTGAATCGCGAGCGGGGGTTTGTTGGGGCGGTAGGTGCGATCGCGTCTCTGAAGTTCCTCAGCTTCGGCAGCCACCACCCGCTGAATATCCTCTGCGGCAATGCCCATGCGCCGGATGATGCCTTGATTGAGAATCTGCACCCCATGGGAGGCAATGGCCCCCATGGCTAGCTCTGCCTGCCCCGGCACTCCCAGCTTTCGCACCAGGCAAACATCCAGCGGCAGGTGGAGAACCGTAGCAATTTCTGCCCCCACGGGGACGCCGCCTCGCGGCAGCGCTAGCACCCAGGTTTGGGGCTGACTTTTATAGCTGAGAAGGGCCTGAGCGAGCCGTTGACCAGCCTCTAC
>JACVRP010000559.1 GCA_014534385.1 Cyanobacteria bacterium Co-bin13 | reverse complement strand
CCTAGCAAGGCAACTCGCGCTTACCTGCACCGTGAGGCGGATGTGGTAAAGGCGCTAGAGGCCAACGGCTGGCGCATTGAGCGTCGGGCTATGAACAAGACTCAGTTCTATTTTTCTCGGCTGCTAGAGGCCGTACGCTAATTGATTCATCCTTTGCAAAGTTAGCCTTGGTTGGGCTTACGATCGGTTAATTTTGGAAAGTGAAGGAACGTCTGAAGGGGTCTTATGAAGTGGTTCCTGTGGGCGGCATCTGTGGGATTGGCCTCCTTGGGTGGGCTGCTTTTGCTGCTGTCTCTGACCCTGGTGTCCAACCCTCAGGCTAACCAAGAGGATAGGGATGGATCGCTGGCGCTGTTTGTGTTTGCGGTGCCGCCGTTGGTTGGAGGGACTGGGCTTGCTTGGGGCCTTTACTTTCATCAGCGCAATGCTGAGCGGCTACGGCAGCAGGCGGAAGTGGAGCAGCTGCAGAAGCTGTTTTATGACCTGGTGCAGCGGCAGCAGGGGCGCTTGACGGTGCTGCAGTTTGCGGCGGCGGCTAACCTCTCGGGCACGGCGGCTAAGCAGTATCTAGATGAGCGGGCCAAGGAGTTTGGGGCTGATTTTACCTCCGAGGCTGCGGGTGAGGTTACTTATCACTTCCCGGTTTAAGGCACTCTGCTTCAGGCTGGCCTAGGTTATCCTGGCACTTAAGCCGTAAGCCAAGAGGGGCCTCACTATGGCTTTGTTTCGAGTATTTCTTGCGATCGCATCTCTCCTAGGCGGTCTAGGGGTTGCTGCCGGAGCCTTTGCCTCCCATGCCTTGCGCGATCAGCTTACAGAGCGCATGCTGGCCGTCTTTGAAACGGGAGTGCGCTATCAGATGTATCATGCGCTGGCCCTGGGCGGGGTGGCGCTGCTGCTGGCGCGTGCTGAGTTGGGTGCAGGCTGGCTCACAGCAGCGGGATGGGCGTTTGTTGCTGGGGTAGCGATTTTCTCGGGCAGCTTGTATGGGCTGAGCCTTTCAGGCGTGAAATGGCTGGGCGCAATTACGCCGTTGGGCGGAGTAGCGCTGATAGCGGGGTGGGGCTGCCTTGCGATCGCAGCGCTAGTTGGCAAATAGCAGCCCTGCAAACAGCTTGCCGCTTGAGAACGCGATACAACCAATAAGCTAAGGACAAGCAGCCCCAAGGATTGCCCATGTGTCGTTTACTGGCCTACCTCGGCCCTACTATTCAGCTCGATAAAATTCTATTTGAGCCGTCCCACTCACTCATTGCCCAAAGCTATCAGCCCCGTGAGATGGAGGTCGCCCTGCTCAATGCCGATGGCTTTGGCCTAGGCTGGTACCACGCCACCCGGCAGACCGAGCCCTTTATCTACCGCAACACGCAGCCGATTTGGAATGACATCAACCTGCCCCAAATCTGCCGCTACGTTGAGTCGGGCTGTGTCTTGGCCCACGTTCGCAGCGCTACGCCTGGGCTGGCCGTAGACTTGCACAACTGCCAACCCTTTCGGGACGGGGCGCTGAGTTTCATTCACAATGGCTTTATTGAAAATTTCCGCCACACGCTATACCGGCCCATTCGAGAACGGCTTTGCGATCGCGCCTACCACAGAATCCACGGCCTGACCGATTCAGAACACATTTTTGCCCTACTGCTCCACGAACTGGAGACTCACCCCACGCTCTCTCTGGCCCAGGGGCTAGAGCAAACCCTGCAGATTCTGACAGTGCTAGCCCAGCAGCAGCAGGTCCGGGTGGCGGCCAACATCATTTTGAGTGATGGCAAGCAGCTGATTGCCGCTCGCTTTGACACTGCCGGGGCCGATCCTTCCCTGTACTGGCTGCAGGACCATCCTGCGTTTCCTGGAGCCGTATTGGTAGCCTCAGAACCGCTGTTTGAAGCTAACTGGGTGACCTGCCCCCCCACGTCCCTTGTCCTTGTTGCGCCAACCTGTGAAATTCAGACCTATCCCCTCGCCTTTACCGCTCCAGACAGCTCCCTGGCAGTGCCGCTCGCTTCCTGAGCTGCGCCAGAGCCTGCAAGCCCAGTACCAGACCTGCCGGGCCAGCACGTTGACCTTGGCCGCCACGCTCACCGACGATGAGTACTACCGCCAGGCCCATCCCGACTTTAGCCCCGCAGGCTGGCACCTGGGCCACATCGCCTTTACCGAAGCCCTGTGGATTTTGGAGCATCTGGCAGGAGAGGCCGCGCCTTGCCCTCAGTACCGCCGTCTGTTTGCCGCCGATGGCCTACCCAAGGCCGAACGCGAACGCCTGCCGAGCCTGCCAGAGGTACAAAACTACCTTGCCACGGTGCGGCAGCGGGTAGAAGCCTATCTCAGCAGTGCTCCACTAGAGCAGCAGCAGCGGATCTGGTGGTGGCTGTTGCAGCATGAGAGCCAGCACGTAGAAACCATCAGCATG
>JACVRP010000579.1 GCA_014534385.1 Cyanobacteria bacterium Co-bin13 | reverse complement strand
CTACCCATCCACCCCCTCACCCCTCACACCCTATGTCCCCCGCTGCAGAGACCGAATCTCCCAGCAAACCTGGTCCCAACAAAATCCTCGATGAGATTTTAGGAGTTGCCATTTTCGATCTCAATGGCCTGCCCCGTGAGTACTTTGTGACGCCGGAGAACCAGAGCACCAGCTGGGTGCAAATTGTCTTTCAGGCATTGGGGCTCAAATCCCTGCTGATGTCCTCCCTCAAGCTAGACAGCTTTCAGCACATCTCCATTCACCTAGACCAGCAGACAGCCGTCGTGATGCGAAGCAAGAGTGCCTATGTCGCCATTTTGCTCAAAGGACCGCGCCACTTCCCGAGCGATACTGCGGCCGACCGCTTTGGTCAATGGGTCCGGCAGTTTGAGCAAAACACCCTGCGGCAACACCCTCGGTTTAAGGCCGCTTAGGCCGTTTCAGCCGACCTCCCTCCCCTGAAATGTCCCTGGCCGTATCTCTGAATACAGAGATGTTATAACAACCCCGGTTTACTACAGGAAAGTAAACAGGCGAGGGGATAAGCTGTGACTGGAACTCTTCTTAGAACCGATACCCTGACTCCCCTAGAAGCCTGTGTCCAGGAGGAGGGGCGAGCCGAACTGGTCCAGCAGGTACGGGCCAAAATCAATGAACTAGGCATCCAGTACATCTATTACCAGTTCATCTCAGTCACCGGGCGCATTGTGGGCAAAGGGGTGCCCGCTGACCACTGGGAAACCATTGCCGAGAGAGGCATTCAGCTAGTCTATGGGGCAACGGCTAACCTCTTTCTCGATCGCCACAACAGCTACATTGGCTATGGCCCCGAAGCCTCTGAACTGGTCGCCATTCCCGACCCCGACACCTTCTGCCAGCTGCCCTGGGACAAGCGCGTGGCGCGGGTCTTCTGCACCTGCTTCCGCAACCGGGAAGAACCCGAAGCCCCCGGCGGCTACCTCACCTCCGACTGCCGGGGCAACCTAAAGCGCATCCACGCCCAGTTTCAGGCGGACCACAACGGTCTGCACCTGCGCCACGGCACCGAACCCGAAATGATGTGGCTCAAAAAAGGCCCCGACGGTAAACCTGCAGGCGGCGTGACTAAGCCCAACTGCTACCACATTGACCAGTTTGAGGAGCTGCGCCCAGTTTTCCTGCGGGTGATTGAGTACTGCAACGCGATGGGCCTGGACATGATCCAGGGCGACCACGAAGATGCCCCCGGCCAGCTTGAGCTGAATTTCATGTACGATGATGCGCTCAGGACCGCTGACCGGCTCACCACCTACCGCCAGATCTGCTCCCAAGTAGCCCGCGAATTCAACCTGATCGCCTGCTTTATGACCAAGCCCTTTATGGGGCTCTCAGCCAACGGCTGCCACCACAACCTTTCCCTCTGGTACGGCGGCGAAGACCAGGTCAGCGCCTTCGGCTACGAGTCACTACCCGGCATGGCTGGCAGCTTCAGCTACCGCAAAGGCGGCGACAACACCTTCCTGCCCCTACCCGAAAATCATCCAACCCTGCCGGGGCCGACTGGTCTCAACGCCATCGGCGGCATTATCGATCACCTGGGAGCCCTGACCGCCATCGGCTGCTCCACCGTCAACTCCTATCGCCGCCTCTGGGATACGGGGCTGTGGGCTCCCGTATATGCCGACTGGGGCTATCAAAACCGCACCTGTGGCCTACGAGTATCTGCCCCAGGGCGATTTGAGTACCGCGCTGTAGACTCGATGGTCAACCCCTACCTAATGGCCTCGGCCATTCTCAAAGCCTTTGATGACGGTATTAAGCGCAACCTCGACCCCGGCGAACCCGAAACCCGCAACCTCTATGAGGCAATGGAGGCCGGTAAGCAGGTGAAAAAGCTGCCCATGTCTCTGGGGGAAGCGCTAGAGCGGCTAGAGCAGGACGAGGTGATTAAGTCAGCCCTACCTGGCGATATGTACTCGGTCTACACCTGGTACAAGCGCGACGAATGGGAAAAGTTTCTCGCCACCGCGACCGATTGGGACGTGGAGATGTATATGGATTGTTTGCCTTAGGGGAGGCAGAGGGCAGAAGGCAGAGGGGAGGACGCGGAGAAGGGGAGACGCGGAGACGCGGGGAGTTCAAGGCCCAAGTTTTCTATGTCCCCATCTGCTCCACCATCTCCCCGTGTCCCCCCCTCCCCCGGGCTGCGCGGGTTGGCCCCCCCCCCCCCCCATGCACGGGAAAATT
>JACVRP010000652.1 GCA_014534385.1 Cyanobacteria bacterium Co-bin13 | reverse complement strand
TGGCCCTCTAGCAGCCCAGAGAACGCCTTCAAGACAGCCTGATCGCCTTTGGGAGTTTTTACCAGCAAGACCCCGTACATTTTGCCCTCGGTGTCAGGGTCACGCTCAGCGGCTAGTTGGGCCATGAGGGAATTTGCGATCGCACGCGCCAACCCGGTCCTCGGCAGCCGCAAAATCTGCCCCGTATACGGGCAGCGCCCTTCATACCAGTAATCTGGAGGGGCCTCCGGGACAGCAGTATCGGATGCGATGAAGGTGGTTAGAGGGTGGAGCATGGCATCCCGCTCGTAGAAACCCATGAGCGCCCCTACGGTTCGCTATACAGCTCCATCACGCGGGTTACAGGCAGGCGCGACTGTGCACCCACGGACCAGGGCGATCGGTGGCCCCGATTTAGGTGGTCGGCGGCGGCACAGCCAATCATGGCGGCATTGTCGGTGCAGAGCTTAAGGGGCGGAAACATGACCTTGAGCCCCTTTTCTGCAGCAGCAGCCTGGAGGTGGTGCCGCAGCCCGCTGTTAGCTGCCACGCCGCCGCCCAGTGCGATCGCAGGCAGCCCGTAGTCCAACGCACAGGCAACTGCCCGTTTGGTTAAGCCCCTGGCCACAGTCTCCTGAAAGCTAGCAGCAATGTCAGCCACTGGCAGTGGGTCAACGCCCTCTGCTCGCAGTCGCTCGACCAGACGCAGCACTGCTGTCTTCAGGCCGCTAAAGCTGGAGTCGTAGGGGTGAAAGCCGCCGCCCGGCAGCGAAATATTGCCTTCCGGTAGCGGGAAGGCTTTGGAGTTCCCTTCCTGGGCCAGCCGGTCAATCACAGGGCCACCCGGATAGCCCAAGCCTAACAGCCGCGCTACCTTGTCAAATGCTTCGCCTGCCGCATCGTCGCGGGTCTGGCCCAGCGTTTCGTAGTGGCCGCAGTCTTTGACGTAAATCAGGCTGGTGTGGCCGCCAGAGACCAGCAGACACAGGTAGGGAGGCTGCAGATCCGGGTCGGCCAGATAAGAGGCATAGATATGCCCCTCCAGGTGGTGCACACCCAGAAACGGCTTGTCGTGCACCATCGCCAGCGTCTTACCGGCTGTTAGCCCCACCATCAGCGCCCCAACCAGGCCGGGGGCACAGGTCGCCGCTACCCCATCAATGTCGGCCCAGCTTAGGTGAGATTGCGCCAGGGCAGTTGCGATCGCATCTCCCACCGTCACCACGTGCTCGCGCGAGGCCACCTCAGGCACAATCCCGCCGTAGCGCTGATGTGTCTCAATTTGAGAGGAGACAACGCTGCTGAGAATAGTACGATCGCGAACGAGCGCGACCGCTGTCTCATCACAGCTGGTCTCCAAAGCGAGAATTGTGGCCATGCTTAAACGGTTTGTATAAGAGTTTGTAGAGATGTAAACACCCCATCCATCTTAGCTTTACGGGGTTTCCCTCGCGGGGTATGATTGCGCCTAAGTTGGGTGAATTCCTGTTCAAAAAACGTTACGTTTTGTTCAAAATCGCCTGGTTTCTCTGTAACAAAAGGAAACAGTTTATGCGACGGTTGTTTGCTGTAGTACTGGTCATTTGCCTCTGGTTTGGCTTCGCCGCTCCGGCCTCTGCCGGACTGGCTGGAGACAATGTCTCTGGCCTGACCCCCTGTAGCGAAAATGCTGCTTTCCAAAAGCGGGCTGACGGTGCCAAAACTGAGTCAGCCAAAGCTCGCTTTGAAATGTATGGCAGATCCAATGTCCTGTGTGGACCGGAAGGGCTGCCTCACCTAGTGGTCAGTGGTGACCTCTCCCACGCAGGTGAATTTATCATCCCCAGCATCTTGTTCCTATACATTGCTGGCTTCATTGGCTGGGCAGGTCGTTCTTACATCATGGCTGTGCGTGCTGAGAAGAACCCTGAAGAAAGAGAAGTTGTCATTGAGCTTCCCTTGGCTATTAAGTGTGCGTTGGGAGCGCTCGCTTGGCCCCTCGGAGCGTTCAAAGAGATCACTACGGGTGAAATGTTTGCTAAGGAAAACGAAATTACCGTTTCCCCTCGCTAATTCTTAACGTTCTAGTCATTGCGTCCAGGAGAATAACAAACCCATGTCTAATGGTTTGCAAAGATACTTGTCAACGGCTCCTGTGTTGGCCACCATCACGTTGCTTATTTTGACAAGTGCCCTAATCGAATTCAATCGATTCTTCCCAGATCTGCTCTTTCACCCATAAGGGCAGAGGCGGAATTCCCTAACACTTTCTAATATCTTTCCAAAACTCAAATCAATCGCCTATCGAAGATGGGCTGTTGATTCTTTGCTGTGAATGTTGTTTGAGTTGGAGAACCCATTTCTATGGTGGTCACTACTTCACC
>JACVRP010000055.1 GCA_014534385.1 Cyanobacteria bacterium Co-bin13 | reverse complement strand
GGTCTGCACCAGAGAAGGCCACACCGCCTGCTGCTGGGTGCGTCGAATACCGACAAGCATGCCCAGCAGCGATAGCGAAAAGGCCAGGCTTGAGAGCGGGGCAAACACAGGCATCCGGTTGCGAGCCAGGGCCAGCAGCAGATCGGGCAGCGCCACCGTCGGCAGGCCATACTGCATCAGCCAGAAGACAAACAGGTCAAAGGACTTGCCGGGAGTCATGCGGTTTTGGGCAATGAGCCGCCAGTAGTCGAGGTAGCGCTGGTAGCCGCCCTCGGCCCAGCGATTGCGCTGGTGCCACAGCGCTACGGCATGGGTTACCCCTTCTTCTCGCACTGCCGGATGCAGGCAAAACTGGATGTCCCAACCATTGAGGTGCAGGCGCATGGTTAGATCCAGGTCGTCGGTGATGGTCTCTTCGTTCCAGCCACCACAGTGCTCAATTGCTTCTCGCCGGACAAACTGACCGTTGCCCCTGAGTTCGCCAATGCCTCCGACCGCAATGCGCTGCTGCTGAAAATAGGAGTCTAGGGCCATTTCAGCCTGCTGACCCCGGGTCCAGAAGTTGGCTCCAGCATTTGCGATCGCTTTTCTCACCTGAACTGCGCCTACATTCTCCTGAGCAAAATAGGGCACCACCCGCCGCAGCAAATCCGCAGGCACCTGAGCATCGGCATCAAAGACGGCAACTAAATCCCCTCGCGTGTTGGGCCAGACCTCATTGAGAGCGCCGGACTTGCCGCCAGTCGCTCCGGCAGGCCGCCTGACCACGTGCAGCTGAGGATATTCCTGAGCCAGCCGACTTAGCACTTCGGGAGTGCGATCGCTGCTGTTGTCGTCGATAATCCACAGGTCATAGCGGCAGGTCGGATAGTCCAGATTACAGAGCGCATCCACCAGCTTAGTAATCACAGACTCTTCGTTTTTGGCGGCTACCAAAACCGACACATAGGGCCACGCAGCCCAGGTCTCTTCGTCAGCGGTTGAAGCTTGAGCCGCAGCAAACGTCGGGCCCGGCTGCACCGACGGCAGCAGAGCCGGTGCGGCACCAGAACGAGCAAACAGAAGTCTCACGGCATGGGTGCTGAGCACCAAGGTCAATCCCCAGACGAGCCAGCTTCCCCAAGACACCAGATGCAGCAGCAGCGTACTGCCCCAGAGCATAGTCAGGGTAAAGGCTGCCTTGCGACGGCGTCCGGCATAACCAGGAAATTCGTCGATATCAAACTCGTCAAAGTAGGCCGAAGGCTCAACAAAGTCAGACATGAAGGTTTCTTAGGTACTCCAGAAAGGTCAAGGCTGAAACACAAAAACTGGCGCAGCAGGCACGCCTGTCAGCCTAAAGAATTCCCTGTCAAGCCACTGTTGTCAGCAGAGAAATAGGGTAGGTCAGCGGCACACTGCACGAGGGCCAGCTGGCAGGCTACCAGAGGCAGGGCTCAATCGACGGAGAAAAGCCCTGAAATCAGGAAAGAAGGAAGCGTCGGCCCAGCAGTGGGGCCCATTTGAGCTAAGCCCAAGGAATTGTCAGACAATAGCGATTCAGGCTGCCCCCCTTAACTTCTGGTTCTGAGTGGAATTTCCTATTCTAAGATGTTAGCGGTTTGCCACCCTCCATAGGGTGATCTGCAGCCCTAAGTCTGGCTGAAATTAGCCGCCGACGGGGCTGCCGGCGGCTAAACCGCTCAAGTGGAGACTTGAATTGATAAAGAAAGACTCTTTTTGGGGAAATCTCCTCATAAGTTCCCGTCTCACCTGAGTGGGGATGTCGGCATCTGGCCTTAATGACTTTTGAAGACGCACTCTGTTAAAAACACCCATGGGTCTCAAATTCGAGGATATTCAACCGGCCACCAAGCAAGACGTCAGCGTCTATGTGCCCTATTACCAGGGTGCTAAACGTAACGCCCTGCCCTATGCCATCGGACTGTACAAACAGGGCAACCTAGAGGGTGAGCGGCACATTGAGGAAGGCGACAGCATTCCCTTTGTCGCCACCTGGAATGTCTCTATGCTGCCAGCAGACCTGACCCGCTGTCGGATGCAGTTTGATGACGATGCCGATCTCAGTTATGAGATTACGATGGCAACGTTTGAATTTGTAGATTTTCTCTTTGACGTGGTTGCTTCTTTGCGACACAAACAGCCTGCTGACTTTGCTAAGGGCTTTTACCGCAAGCTGCTGCGGCTGGACGATTGAGCAGCCGCAGCAGGCCCCGGTAGATATCTGAGTAAACACTTCCGATATCCCTCAGGTGGCACAATGGAAGCAGCCTATTCTTGACTGTAAGCGTGATTGGAGGAGTGTCAGCGTGCCCAGAACAGTAAAACACTTGCTGATTGGATCAACCGAAGCTTACAGCGGCAAATCTGCAACTGTACTAGGTATTGCCTTTCAGCTACGGGCAAGCGGCTTTGACATTGCCTATGGCAAGCCCATCGGCACCTGGCTAGACGAGGCCAACGGACTGGGCGACCCCGACGTAGCCTTCATGGCGCAGACCCTGAACCTGCCTCAGGAACGTCTGCGCCCACCGATTCTCTCACTGACAGCGGACACGATAGAGGCTCAGCTTGGCAAAAATGGCGATCAGAGCCACCTCCACCAGATCGACCAATACTGCCAGAGCCAGGGAGAGGATCTACTGCTGCTAGAAGGCCCCGGCAGCCTGGATGAAGGCGTGCTGTTTAACCTGTCTCTGCCCCAAATGGCTGAGGCGGTCGATGCCCCGGTCTTGCTGGTGGCTCGCTTTCATTCAGCGTTGGTGGTAGACGCCCTGCTCTCGGCCAAGCAGCGTTTGGGGCAACGGCTGGTGGGGGTGCTGATCAATGACGTTCCAACCAATCAAATTTTGGCGGTAGAGACTTCGGTGGTGCCTTATCTAGAGCGTCACGAGGTGCCGGTGCTGGCTCTAATACCCCGCACCCCTCTGATGCGGAGTATCAGCGTACGAGAAATCGTAGCCAGTTTAAAGGCGGAAGTTTTATGTCGCCCAGACCGGCTAGATCTGATGGTAGAAAGCCTCAGTATTGGCGCGATGAACGTCAACTCTGCCCTGCGCTACTTCCGCCAGGGCAACAACATGGCCGTGATTACAGGGGGCGATCGCACCGATATTCAGCTAGCCGCCCTAGAGACCTCGACGCAGTGTCTGGTGCTGACCGGGCATCTGCCGCCATCCGCTGAAATTTTGGCGCGGGCCACCGACCTAGAGGTGCCCATTCTCTCTGTAGACTGCGACACCCTAATGACGGTTGAGCGCATTGATCAGCTGTTTGGTCAGGTTCGTTTACATGAAACGGTCAAGGTTGAGTGCGTTAAGCAACTTATGGCAACTCACTTAGATCTCACTCGCCTGCTGAGCCTGCTCAATCTCAAACTGCCGGTTACCACTTCTCAAAGCTAACGCGAGCGTCACAGGTCTGATACAATTGAGCGCGTCTCTTTTGCAGCGGTGTAGCCTTTGAGTCAGTCCATCGACGCGCCTTCTGAAGTTTCAAAAGTTGATGTTTTCCTGCAGGAACTGGCCGCCATTCAACAGCCAGGTTCCAAGCGGGTTGCTATTTTGGGTTCCCGTCACGTTCCGATTACCCATCAACAGCTCATTGAGCTGTTGACTTACGCGCTGGTGTTGGGCGGTAACCGTATTCTTACCTCCGGAGCAACGGGAACCAACTCAGCAGCGATTAGGGGAGCAATGAAGGCTGACCCAAACCTGCTGACAGTCATTTTGCCCCAGAGCCTGTCGCGTCAGCCTCGCGAGTCGAGGGAGCAGCTCGATCAGGTGACCCATCTGGTAGAAAATGGCGCTAACGATAACCTGTCTTTAGCAGAAGCCAGCGCCATCTGTAACCAGGAAATAATTTCGCGCTGCCAGCAGCTAATCTGCTTTGCCTTCCACGACAGCCATACGCTGCTGCGCACCTGCCAGGATGCAGAGGACCAGCGCAAAATCGTGACGCTGTTTTACTTTGACTGATGATGATGTCGTCTGGTTTTTTACTGGTTTCCATTGTCATCGGAGCAGTCCTGATCTACCTGCCGTTTCTGGTCGTAGGCTACGCCCGATTTCAGGTGGGCTACGATATATCTGCTCCTAGGGCTATGTTTGACAAGCTGCCACCCTACGCCAAAAGAGCGGCCTGGGCGCATCAAAACAGCTTTGAAGCCTTTGCCCTATTTGCCCCAGCGGCGCTGATGGCCTATGTGACCGGGCAGGCTTCCCAGGTGGCTATAGGCGCGGCTATTGTCTACCTGGTTAGCCGCACGCTCTACCCGATTTTTTATATTTTGGACGTGCCGCTGTTGCGATCGCTCATGTTCGGGCTTGGTGGTTTAGGAACCTTTACGCTGTTTGTCGTCAGCTGCCGTTCTGTCCTAATGTAGTAACCTGCTGGACTCTCTAACGAAACTCTGCATGGCTTCTACTTACTCTTTTGATATTGTTAGCGACTTCGACCGGCAGGAGTTAGTCAACGCGCTGGATCAGACCCGCCGAGATGTCTCCAGTCGCTATGACTTAAAAGACACTAAAACAACGCTGGAGCTGGGAGACGACGCCATCACGATCGAAACCGCCAGCGAAATGACCCTAGACGCCGTGAAGGATCTGCTGCAGCAAAAGGCAGCTAAACGCAACCTCTCGCTCAAAATCTTTGAATATGGCGCAATCGAATCGGCTAGCGGCAACCGAGTGCGCACCGAGGTCAAGCTCAAAAAAGGCATTAGCCAGGAAACGGCCAAGCAGGTCACAAAGCTGATCCGCGACAACCTGAAGAAGGTGCAGGCCTCGATCCAGGGCGAAGCCGTACGGGTTTCGGCCAAATCTAAGGACGAACTGCAGGAAGCCATTCAGCTAGTGAAGCAGGAAGACTGGCCGGTTGCCTTCCAGTTTACGAACTACCGCTAGAGGGCCTGCTACACTTAACTCGACTGTGCCGACTGACCCCAGAAGAGCATTTCTTGGGGAAATCGCTTTTAACGCCTCTCCTAACTTGACCGAAATCCAGCTAGAGCTTTTTCCAGAGTCCTCCGGGCCATTCGCCAACCCAGGGGGGCGCATTGCGAACAGAGTCAGGCTGGAGGATCAGGCTTTCCATGAGTGGTACCGATTCATTCTGTCTTTTCCGCCGCATTTGGTGCGGCAGTACTTCCAGCGGTTTGAGTTAGGCCCAGGCCAAACCGTTCTAGACCCCTTCTGCGGTACTGGCACAACCGTTGTTGAAGCCAAACTCAACGGAATTTCAGGCATCGGCATCGAGGCTAATCCAGTTGCCCACTTCGCCAGTTCGATAAAAACAGACTGGTCAGTTGATCCCGACCTTTTAGTTGAGCGGGCTCAGGCAATTGCCCAGGCAACAGCCCAGCAGAAAGAGTTTTATGCGCCCTCAACGCTGCGAACTTTGCCCGATGCAGCCGTTAAGCTGCTGCTTGCAAACGCCATCAGCCCCTTGCCTCTGCACAAGGCGCTGGTGCTGCTAGAGCAAATTAATTCTTCGCTAGACCTCCCTTCGGGCCATGCCCGGCTAGCCTTTGCCAAAGCAGTTGTTCTCTCCTGCAGCAATCTGCGGTTTCGGCCAGAGGTTGGCCTTCGCCCCCAAAAAAGAGAAGACGCCCTTGTCGTCGAAAGCTGGCTGGACGAGATTTACGCCATGGCTGAGGATTTAGCCTACGTCAGGGCAAACCCTTGCCCTGCCACCAACCTCCATCTAGGCGATTCCAGGGATCTGGGCCAGCATTTGGAGCCCCAATCTATCGACTGCGTGTTTACCTCGCCCCCCTACCCCAACGAAAAGGACTACACCCGCGCCACCCGCCTAGAGTCGGTGCTGCTGGGATTCGTTCAATCTAAAGCAGACCTGCGTCAGCTCAAGGAACGGCTCTTGCGGTCAAATACTCGCAATGTTTACCGAGGCGACACCGATGACCAGTGGGTGCAGCAGTACCCAAAGATTCAGGCGATTGCCTCCAGCATTGAACAGCGGCGACTGGATCTGGGTAAAACCTCAGGCTTTGAGAAGAAGTATGGGCGAGTCACTCGGCTTTACTTTGGCGGCATGGCCCGTCATTTTTTAGCCCTGCAGCCGTTTCTTAAGCCAGGAGCCCAGTTGGGATATGTGGTCGGGGATCAGGCTTCTTTTTTTCAGGTGCTAATTCCCACAGGGCAGATCTTGGCAGAGATCGCAGCTTCTTTGGGGTATGAAGTCGTTAGTCTGGACCTGTTCCGCACCCGGCTAGCCTCGGTAACGCAGCAGCAGATGCGGGAGGAAGTTGTGGTCCTGCGCTGGCCCGGCCCAGGCTGATCCCTGCCGTTGCTGGTGGGGCTGACTGCTGGCTGGGCACCCTGAGGCTAGAGCTGAATTTTTAGGGTGCGATGCTGTCAAGGGTTTGGAGCGCGGCGCTAATTGGAATTGATGCCGTTAAAGTTGGGGTGGAGGTGGACCTCTCGGGTGGGTTACCTGGTGTGGTCGTGGTGGGACTGCCTGACACGGCTGTGCAGGAGTCGCGGGAGCGGGTCAAGGCGGCGCTAAAGAATGCTGGCTATCCCTTCCCCATGCGTAAAGTGGTGATCAACCTAACGCCCGCTGACCTGCGTAAGGAAGGCCCGATTTTTGATCTGCCCATCAGTGTCGGTATTCTGGCCGCCGCTGAGCAGGTCAGCAGTGACTTTTTGAACGACCTGCTGTTTTTGGGAGAGGTTTCGCTAGATGGCTCGCTGCGGCCTGTTGCTGGGGTGTTGCCCATTGCCGCTGCTGCTCAAGGTCTAGGCGTTCGTGGGCTGGTGGTGCCTGCAGATAATGGGCGCGAGGCTGCCGTTGTCCCAGGGTTAACTGTGTATGCCTTTAAGCACCTCTCGGAAGTCGCTGATTTTCTGAACAATCCAACACAGCATCTGCCGGTGCAGATTGATGGGCAGGCGGAATTGGTGCGATCGCAACCCCTTGCCTTGGATCTGCGCGACGTCAAAGGCCAAACTCAAGCACGCCGGGCATTAGAAATTGCTGCCGCTGGGGGGCACAACCTGGTCTTCGTCGGCCCCCCTGGCAGCGGTAAAACTATGCTGGCCCGCCGTCTGCCCTCCATCCTGCCGCCCCTCACCTTTGAAGAAGCGCTGGAGGTCACTCAGATTCACTCCGTCGCTGGGCTGTTAAAAGACAAAGGAGCGCTGGTCAGCATTCGGCCCTTCCGCAGCCCCCACCATTCTGCTTCTGGCCCCTCTCTGGTGGGCGGCGGCAGCTTTCCCAAGCCGGGAGAAATCTCCCTGGCCCATAGGGGCATCCTTTTCCTCGATGAGCTGACAGAATTTAAGCGCGATGTCCTCGAATTCTTGCGGCAGCCCCTAGAGGACGGCTATGTCACCATCTCACGCACCCGCCAATCGGTTGTCTTTCCCTCCCAGTTCACCCTGATTGCCAGCACCAACCCCTGCCCCTGCGGCTACTACGGTGATTCGGTGCAGCCCTGCACCTGCACCCCCCGCAGCCGGGAGCAATACTGGGCCAGGCTGTCAGGGCCGCTGATGGATCGGATCGATTTGCAGGTGGTCGTCAGCCGCCTCAAGCCCGAAGAAATGACGGGGCATACACCCGGCGAAGATTCTACGGCAGTACTGCAGCGGGTTAAAGTGGCCCGTGACCAGGCCTACCAGCGCTTCAAGACAGAGTCGGGCCTGCAGTGCAACGCCGATATGCAAAGCCGGCACCTGAAGCAGTGGTGCCCCCTGGATGACTCCTGCCGCATGCTGCTGGAAGGCGCTGTGCGCAAGCTGGGCCTGTCTGCCAGAGCCACCGATCGGATTCTTAAGGTCGCCAGAACCATTGCCGATCTGGCCGAGGCCGATCGCCTGCAGACGCATCACGTGGCAGAAGCTATTCAGTACCGCACGATTGACCGTATGCAGTAGTGGGTTAACAGCAGCTACCGCCGCTAACCAAGTGCTGCAGCGCTAGCAGTCTGATCTGCAATAAACCCAGCAGCGGTACAGTCGTCAATCGTTTGCAGGACAAAGGGCCATAGCTCGGGCGCGCCAGTCTCAACCGGGGCCATCCGTCGCATCACCTGCTCACGGGTAATGCCGTGCTGCTTCCAGGTGCCGCCGGCGGTGCGCTGGTTGTGCAGCAGCGGCTGGATTCGATCAAGCGCCGCTGCGAACCGAGCAGTGGGGGTTGCCTGGTCCTCAAACTCTTGCCAGAGGCGGCGAATTTCTGTCTGCTGATCCGTTGGCAAGAGACCAAACAGGCGATCGGCAGCGGCCTGCTCTCGCTCAGCCTTGTTCAAATTAGCGGCAGTGTCGTAGCAAAAAGTGTCGCCCGCATCAATCTCAACTAGGTCGTGAATCAGCAGCTGTTTGATGGCCTGCCCGATATCGACGCCAGGAGGCGCATATTCAGCTAGGGTCAGGGCCATCAGCGCCAGGTGCCAGGAATGTTCAGCGCTGTTTTCCTGACGCGAGCCGTCCATTAGCAGCGTTTGCCGGAGAATAGTTTTAAGCCGATCAATTTCACAAATAAAGTCGATCTGCTGCTGTAGCCGCTGGTTCATGGGTTTTTATAGTTTTGTAACTGCAACCGTATTGGTAGCCCGGATGCTGGTGCTGGGCAGATTTTTTGGAGGAGTTTGGCGGGAGCAAGGCGTTTTGCTAGCCTCGCCCCTATGCGCCCTCAGTCGTGACTCTCCCCAAATAATGTTATGCTATAGATGACTCGGACCCATGCGGTCACAACGCCCAAATCATGTCAGGACCGGAAGGTAGCAGCATTACGGGATGCTTGTGACAGGCGTGGTCTCCGGGTCTTTCCGTTTTTAGGAAGTTCTTTGGGTGAATCTACGACTTCTGCGGACGGTTTTTCCAGGTGGCAGTTGCTTGAGTTTCTCCCTATCCTGGGAAGATGTACGGGATAGGTTAGGAGCCTGAGAGTATGGCTGGTTTTGGAGACCTGGTCCAAAAAGCATTTTATTTGGGAGTGGGCGTTGCTTCTTACGCAGGTGAGAAAGTCGGCGTTACGCTAAAAGACGTTCGGGTGCAGGCTCAAAAGTTGGTAGATGAGCTGGTGGCGCGCGGTGAGATTACCGCAGAAGAAGCTCAGCGCTTGGTAAACGAAATGGTCAATCGAGCGCAGCAAGAGGAAGGAGCGGCCACTAGCGGTACGGCAAGTGAGCCTCGACAAATTGAGATTTTGGACGATGCTGAGGGGGGTGGCTTATCTCCCGAAGAGCAGCAGGCAGAAGAGCTGCGGCGTCAGGTGGCTACCCTACGCCAGGAATTGGAGCAGTTGAGACGGCAGTCTTAGTTTCCCTGATTAGGGAGGGGGCAGTTCAATGGATGAGTGGTCTAAGCAATTTCTTCGGTCGTTAGGGGCAGCGTCTCAGGATGCTGAGCAGTGGTTTCAGCAAATCGCACAGCATTTAGAGGACGCCTCAGATTCTTTTTTGCAGGCAACTGATGAGTGGAGCGATCAGGTTCAACAGGCCGTTGAACCGGAGCTTGACCGCATTGTTGATGACATCAATCGCCGTGTAGAACCCTGGGAAGATGCTGTGGGATCTCAGGTGAATGACATTGCTGATCGTCTAGAGCAGGTGCTCGATCCGCTGCTGACCCCCTTTGTGTCAGGCATTGGGCTGCTGGTCGAAACGATCACGGCTCCCATCAACAGTACGGTTGAGCCAATGCTTCAAAACCATCCCGTTTGTGTGGGCTGCCGCAACTACTGCGGACGGGCCTATGGTGACAATATGTTGGTTTGTGCCATGCACCCCTATGGCCCTGAAGACGAAACCTGTGCGGATTGGGAGTCGATCTGGCCCCGTTACGACAACAACGGGTAGAAGTGGCCGACGGGTCCCTGACCGCTGCCAATGCTGAGCGCGTGGTGCAATGCTTGAGTGACGTATTGCTTTGCCTGCTCAACCGCCTCTAGGCCAGTAAAGCCTAGGGCTAGATTGGCTGCGATCGCAGCCGACAGCGTGCAGCCCGTACCGTGGGTATTGGTCGTCTCCACCGTTTCGGCTTTGAGAACTATAGGCTGTCGCCCATCAAACCAAACATCAACGCCCCGCAAATCACCAGCCATGCCGCCGCCCTTGACCAGAACTGCCTTTGGCCCCTGCTGGTAAATTGCCTGGGCGGCTGCCTGCATGTCTTCTAAAGTCTTGATCTCAAAGCCGCTGAGGATTTGGGCCTCGTAGCGGTTGGGCGTCAGCACGGTAGCCAGGGGAATGAGGGACTGGCGCAGGGTTGCGATCGCATCGTCATCAATTAGCTGAGCCCCAGTCCGAGAAACCATCACCGGATCAACCACTAGCTGGTTGATCCCCCAGGTTTTTAGGGCATCTGCAACGGCAGCCATAATGGCCTGATTTAGCAGCATGCCGGTCTTGGCTGCGCTCACGCCAATATCTTCAACAACGGCCTGAATTTGAGCTGCCACCGCTTCGGGCGGTAGCGCATCAACCCGACTGACTCCCAGGGTATTTTGAGCCGTTATGCAGGTGAGCGCACTGGTGCCATGCACCCGATGAAACGAGAAGGTGCGTAAATCGGCCTGTATCCCTGCACCGCCGCCGCTGTCTGATCCAGCAATCGTCAGAGCGACGGGAACAGATTTAATTCCAGCCATACCTAAATATCAGACCCTATTCTCAGATCCTATATCAGTGCCTATGCCGCAAACGGCATGGTAAAACGTTTCCACAACAGCTTAGGCCGAGATTAAACCTCGACAAACGCAGGCCGCAGCGACCACCACAGCCAAATTGTAGGATGGAAGTGCGATCGCAGCTCTCAGCAGCCCTAGCGATTATTGGGCCGGCGGCGCTGCAAAAACTCCGGAATATCCAGTCCACCTGGCCCGGTAGTCCCGGCATTGCCGCTGGTGGGTTGAGCCGAGGCAGGCGGCGGTGTACCAAAGGTTCGCTTAAAGGGCGTCACGCGGGAGACCTCAGTGTCTACCTGAACGGCGGCCTGAGTGTTAAAGCCAGTCGCAATCACCGTGATCCGCACCTCTCCCTGCATCCGGTCGTCAATGACCGCACCAAAGATAATGTTGGCGTTAGGATCGACTGCTTCATAGATGATCTCAGCCGCTGCATTGACCTCATGCAGAGTCAGGTCGCTACCGCCAGTGACATTAAAGACAGCTCCAGAGGCTCCATCAATTGAGGCCTCTAGCAGGGGAGACGAGATCGCTGCGATAGCCGCTTCCCGCGCTCTAGACTTACCAGAGCCAACGCCAATGCCCATTAACGCCGTACCGGCATCGGCCATGACTGCCCGCACATCGGCAAAATCCACATTGACCAGGCCAGGAATCGTAATGATGTCAGAGATACCCTGAACCCCCTGGCGCAGGATATCATCAGCGACCCGAAAGGCTTCCTGCACTGGAGTCTGCTCAGAGATAACCGACAGAAGCTTGTCGTTGGGGATGATAATTAACGTGTCAACCCGCCCTTGTAAAGCCGCAATGCCCTCCTCAGCCTGGGCCATCCGACGTCGGCCCTCAAACGTAAAGGGACGAGTTACGACCCCTACAGTCAGGGCCCCTACTTCCTTGGCAACCTCAGCGACAATTGGGGCAGCGCCAGTGCCTGTGCCGCCACCCATGCCAGCCGTAATAAAAACTAGATCCGACGCCTCTAGGGCTTGAGCCAGCTCATCGCGCGATTCTTCGGCCGCCTTCTGACCGATCGCTGGGTTGCCGCCTGCCCCTAACCCTCGGGTCAGCTTCTGCCCAATTTGGAGGGAATTATATGTTGTCGCAATGTGGAGGGCTTGAGCATCTGTATTGACTGACCAAAACTCAATGCCCGACAATCCACTGCTGATCATGCGGTTGACAGCGTTGCAGCCACCCCCACCAACCCCAATTACCTTAATTCTGGCAATACTGCTGGGAAAGATGTCTCCATTGTTAGCCATTTCTGCTGACATGACTCTGGCATCGCTGGATTGATTATGGGTGAGCCCCGAGTGGGTAAAGGGGTTGGAATGAGAAACAGAGTTAGTCATAGGGTCTGCCGACGCAAAACCGTCTGGCTGATTGGCTGGAAAATCGTGATTGTAAAAGTTGTTTAATTGGCCATCGGGTGGCATGGATACATCGGACATAGACACCGGGGGTTAAAGACGATACAACTTAGCTCCAACTTGCCAAGCTCAGGCCGATTTTAGACAACTATAGAGTACTTCGGTTGAAAAACCAAACCACTAGATAATTTTGAGAAACCTCTCAGCATTAGACCGTAAGCCACCAAAGGCAGAACCTTTTGCACACAAAGATTACCTAACTGCTGGAGAATCCTCAATAGAAGCCACATTCGAAGAAATGACGCTGTTTTTCATCTTTTCTTCAGCCTAAGGGGCACTGACTGCGGTTCGGTTAGCTTGCAATATCTGAATTGAGGGCAGATCTGGGTTGCTCAAATCGATAAAGGCAAGCTGCTTGCGGTCAAACTGTTTCGTTAGATCCCGCATCTGATCTAGGGTAGACAGCTTCTCCTTAAAACGATCTGGAAAAGAACCGACGTGAACCATTCCTAACTCGGTATGCAGAATAAGGTTAGCGGGATCTTGCCAGTCTAGCTCCGAAATAGCGATGGGGCTCTGAATCACTGCCTGGTAAATCTCAGGCCAGTAGGATCGATACTGCTCCTGCATTCCCCTAACTTTAAGTTCTGGCAGTGGGGGAACTTCTCCCTCGAAGGTGAAGCTGGATTGGGGCATCCAGACGCCATCAGCATCCAACAAGCCGACCTGAATGTAGCTCGCCTCGCCTCTCGAGGCATCTGCCGGGGGTAGGGCAACCGCTACGGGAACCCGCTCCTGTACCTGCACCTGCTGTGTGGGAGGAAAGAGCTGGCGGGTAACGGTAACTTGAGTAACGGGAGCCC
>JACVRP010000110.1 GCA_014534385.1 Cyanobacteria bacterium Co-bin13 | reverse complement strand
TGTCGTGGGTGGCATCGTACTGGAGCTGCTGCTGTACCCGAATTTTGTCAGTAACATCGCGGGAGCTGGTCTGAAAGTAAAGAACTTTTCCCAAGTCGTTGCTAATGACCTTAATCAGGCTCTCTAGCCAAATGTATTGGCCGTCTTTGCGGCGGGCCTGGTAGGTAATCGGCGAGGGATTACCCTGCTGCATCATATGGTGGACTTCGGAGCGAATGCGGTGGCGATCATCGGGGTGCATGAGCGCGTAGGGGCCGCTGCCGATCAGCTCGTCGGGCTCAAATCCTAAAAGGGTTTGACAGGACTGGCTGAGATAGAGAAACTGCCCGCTTGGCTGGTGCAGGCAGATTAAATCTCGGGTGTTTTCGGCAAGCAGACGAAAGCGGCCCTCACTTTCTTTGAGGGCTGCCTCTGCCCGCTGCCGCTCTAGCTCCGCTCCAGCGCGAATGGCGAAGACCTGCAGGAGGGCAGTGTAGTTGTCGGGTCTATCGAGGGCTTTGGTGCTGACGATACAAAGTGTGCCTAGCACTTCGCCAACAACGTTGGTAATCGCAACTCCAAAGTAGCCCTGCGCCTGTAGATTGATCAGATACTCATTGTCTGGAAACTGCTCTGCTACGTTGTTGTTAAAGCAGTAAATGCCTTCATTCAAGATGAAGTGGCAAGGAGTATTGTCAGGTCGGTAGGTGATGTTGGGTTGAAACTGCCCCCTAGACCAAAAAGACAGGGTTTGCAGTTTGTCGCCAACTCGCTCGGCAATGAACACATGATCGACATCCAGCACCTCGGCCAGACGCTGGGCCAGGGTAGAGAAAAAGTCTTGGCCGGTGGTCGAGGCAGTGCTTTCAATCAGCGTCTTGAGAACGGCTTCGGAGTATTTGCGCTCGGTAATGTCTCGCTTGACAACGGCGTAGCGGTAGACCTGACTAGTTTCATCTCGAATAGGAAAGGCGCGATCCAAAATCCAGCGAATTGATCCGTCGGGCAAAACCAGACGGTATTCTTCGTTTAAAAATCCTTCTCCCCGCAATTGAGCCTGCAGCTTTAGCGTGATGCGCTCTTGATCCTGTGGGTGAATTAGGTTGAGCCAGGCCTGCGGGTCTGAACTGGTTTCGCCGCTAGTGATTTCCTGGTGCAGCTTGGCATAGCCGGGGTTGAAATAAATCACTTCGCCTGTGTTGACGGCCTTGAGCAGCAGCGCATCTTCAATGTTGTCCACAATTTGTCGCAGCTGCTCCTCGCTGCGCTGCAGGGATTTATCTTTGCGATCGCTCAGCTCAAGCTGTCTTTGCAGCTCTTGGTTGGCTTGGGTTAGCGCCTGTTCCTGGCTAACTAGATTAGTCACCATCTGGTGCAGCGCCTGGGACAGCTGGGCTGTCTCATTTCTGCCCGTCAGCAGGGGGATAGCAGCCATGCGATTGCCCTGACTAATTTGATCGGCGGCAGTGGCAATGTTGAGCAGGGGTCGAGTGATGCGAGCGGCAACCAGCCAGCCCAGTACGGCAGAGCCGCTGCCTAGCAGGAACCCCCCACCCAAGATTTGCCAGTAGAGGGCTTTAGCAGGGGCA
The DNA here is from genome assembly GCA_014534385.1 of Cyanobacteria bacterium Co-bin13. Lineage (GTDB taxonomy): Bacteria > Cyanobacteriota > Cyanobacteriia > Phormidesmidales > Phormidesmidaceae > JACVSF01. The sequence continues at coordinate 8,034 of JACVRP010000110.1, read as the reverse complement.
AAGGCGGTGTCGGCCTGCTCCCGCACCAGCACAATCCAGCCCAGGCCAGGATAGCTATCGTAGCCCTGGCTCTGGACAAATCCAGTGAGATAGGTTTTGCCATCGGGCCATTGCTCCACGACATAGCCGCTCTGCTGCGATTGGGCCAAGCGCAAGCTGTCTAGAGACAACTCCTGGTCCTGCCAGGAACCAGGCCCTAGCAGCACTGTGCCGGAGCTAGAGAGGATAAACACCTCTTTGTTGCTGTCCAGCTTGAGCAGAGAGGCCTCCACATCCTTCACCCAGTTCCAGCTCAGGTGGGCTCCCAGCACCCCCTGCCACTGGCCCTCGGCATTGGTAACTGGCGTTGAGACATCGACAAAGCGGAGCGGCTCTCCGCTAGGGTCGGGGGGTAGCAGCTTGGCTAGCAGCAGCGCTTCATGGACATCCCCAACAAAAGAGGTCTGCTGGGCGTTGATAAACCAGGGCCGCTCAGACACATCCTTGCCCTGCAAAATCCCTTGGGTGCTGGCCCGAACCAACCCCTGGGTATCTGTAAAGCCAATCCAGGAATAGCTGGGGTAGGTGTTTTGTAGGGTGTCTAGCAGGGCCTGCTGTTCGGCGACTGGAGTTTGGGCATTGCGAAACGGCTCTAGCCCAGCAATGATCTGAATTTCACGGTAGCGCTCGAACATGTTGATATCTAGCCGGTCCGACATCTGATCTGCCAGATGGTTCAGGTCCCTGCCAATGTTCTGCTCAATCCGGTTTTGGGCTAGAGTCCCTGCGGCAGCCCCCAAGATCAGGGCCGACAGGAAGATGGTTCCGCCAAACCCCAATCCTAACCTCACCCCGAGGCTCAGGTTTGCTAGGAATTTGTTGAATTGAGTCACTGAAATATTTGATACAGCAGAGGATGGTTCCAGTGTGCCCATTGAGCAGCCCTAGCCGTCACGGTCAGAATCTGTAATCATGCTGTGATCTAAGCACACAGGAAGTTTTATGTGCTCAAACTGGGCTAGCCCAGATGACTCAAGCATCTGAGCTAGCTGGGCTGAAGCTTTAGGGGCCGGGCAGAGGGGGCGGCTTGTGCGATCGCAACCTCCCCCGGCGCTCGTTATTTCGCTCTACCCCCCTCTACTCATAGAGGTTGATGCTGCTGCCGCCCAAGGAAATACCGTACTTGCCGTAAAAGTCTTGGCCGAGCAGGGCCATGTCGCCGCCAATGGCTACCAGCATTGCCTCTTTGCGCAGTCCGCCCGCCTCAATTGCGTCTACATAACCAATGGGCAGAGAAACCTGGCTGCCGTCAGCAATGGTGGCTAGCGTTTCGCCAACGATCACCACGCCCAGGGCATTGGCCATCTCGGCTGTAATCAAGGTGCCGGTGGCCCCGGTATCAAACAGCATGGAAAACTGCTGCTTTCCCTTCTGACCAGACAGGGTGACAGGAACCACGGGAGTGCCTCCTCGCCGCTCCACAATCGGAATCTGTGCCACCAAGCCGCCATTGTCTTGGCTGGCGGCAGCGCTGGCGGCCGCCTGGGGCACGCCCTGAACCCGCTGTTGGGCCGAAGTCAGATTTTGCTGATACTCCTTAATCTTGGCCTGCGCGGTGGCGTGGTTAGGATCGCTGGCTGGCACTTTTTGCATCAGACTAAGGGCCTGCTGCCAGCGGCTAGCGGCTAGCTGCCAGTCGTCGGGAGACTGGGCTGACTTGCCAATATTAACGGCACTGGTAGCCCGGTTGACGCCCTCTCGAAAGTAGCTCTGTGAAGGGGCAGCGGCAGGTTCAGCCGCAGCTGGGGCCGTGGAGACTTCAGCTACAGTCGGCCCAGGCGCAGCCGCAGCGGGCACCGGGGCAGCCACTACCGAAGCTGGCGCAGCAGTGTCTGATAGCGCTGTTTTGCTGTCGCAGCCGCTGGCAACCGTCAGGCTGCTGATCGCCACAATCGTTGCTGTATATGAACGCCAGTGCATAGTTTTCCTGTGTTTATCTGCGTCCGATGACCTAGGCTACCCTAATCATGCCCCGAGGCTTTAGGATAGTAGCGCTCATAGAGCAGTTTCAAAATAGTTTCACCAATTCTTCAAGGTCGAGTATGGCGATTTCGGAAGCTCAGCCAGCATTACTGGTATTAGCAGATGGGTCAATTTACCGGGGCTGGTCCTTTGGCGCAGCGGCAACGGTCATGGGAGAAGTGGTCTTCAACACGGGCATGACTGGCTATCAGGAAGTGATGACCGATCCCAGCTACTGCGGCCAAATTGTGGCGTTTACCTACCCCGAACTGGGCAACACCGGAGTCAATCCAGAGGACGAAGAATCTGCTCGACCCGCTATCCGAGGTGCGATCGCACGCAATGTCTGCTCCCAGCCCAGCAACTGGCGCGCCACCCAATCCCTGCCCGAATACCTAAAGCATCACAAAATTCCCGGTATCTACGGCATCGACACCCGCGCTCTAACGCGCAAGCTGCGCACGGTTGGGGCCATGAACGGAGCCATTTCGACGGAAGTGCTCGACCCTGAGGAACTGCTGCGCCAGCTGCAGGCTGCGCCCAGCATGGAAGGTTTAAACCTGGTGCGCGAGGTGTCTACCCGTGAAGCCTACGAATGGACCGAGGGCACCAACCCGATTTGGGAGTTTGGCGCAGAGGCCAGAGCCAGCGACGAACCGCAGCTGACTGTAGTAGCGATCGACTTTGGCATTAAACGCAATATTTTGCGGCGACTGGTCAGCTACGGCTGCCGGGTGATCGTAGTGCCCCTAGATACGTCGGTCGAGACGATCTTGAGCTACAAGCCCGACGGCATTTTTCTCTCCAACGGTCCTGGCGACCCGGCGGCAGTGGTCGAAGCTCCGCCCCTGGTGCAGGCGCTTCTACAGCAGCAGCTCCCGACCTTTGGCATCTGCATGGGGCACCAAATTTTGGGTCTGTCGCTGGGCGCATCGACCTTCAAGCTCAAATTTGGTCACCGGGGGCTCAACCAGCCCTGTGGCTTGAGCGAGCGCATAGAAATTACCAGCCAAAACCACGGCTTTGCCCTAGATGCTGATTCGGTGCCAATGGAGTCGGTCACCATCACCCATCTGAACTTGAACGATCGCACCGTAGCCGGGATCGAGCACAAAAAACTGCCGATTTTCTCAGTGCAATACCACCCAGAAGCCAGCCCCGGCCCCCATGATGCCGACTACCTCTTTTACAAGTTTGTAGAGTCAATGCGAGCCGGCCAGCGCAGCAACGTCATGGCTTAAGGGGGCATCTAGGCCAACCCTCGCCAGGTCGATTCTGTAAAGCTCAAAATTCTGCTAGAAGAGGGTTACGGCAATTAGGGAGATGTGGAGAGATGTTATGAGCGGCTGTCAACCGCTTGAAGTTGGTATAATCCTGACCTATACTAAACCGTCGATTTGGAGCATTCTGTGAGGAGGTTCTTATAGCTGAGCCACTGACCCTGACCGTAAGCTTGCGAGGCACCCGCGATGTCAGGGCAAATTGTCAAATTTTTCGCCTCACGGGTCTTTTAGACGCGTTTTCAGAGCCGACCTTTCGGAAGGTGATGAACAAGTTCGTTGAGGAAGGCCCTCGCAATATCATCCTTGACCTGTCTGCAATTGATTTCGTTGACAGTTCTGGTTTGGGTGCCCTTGTGCAGCTGGTGAAGAAGGCCAAGACCGAAGGCGGTTCTGTCCAGGTGGTCACCAATGCTCGCGTCACTCAAACGGTCAAGCTGGTACGATTGGAGCAGTTTCTCTCTTTGCGGGATTCTGTGGATGATGCGATCGCATCTGTTGAGTAGCCTCCCAAGGCGTCATTGCGATGTCTAAAGGAGGCAACGATGGCTTCCGAGGACACTGAAAAGGTTGACCTGAGCCTACAAATGCTCGTTCGTCTGAGGGATGTTTTGGTGGAGCCTGGTGCTCCCATGTCCCTCTCGAATGGTCAGGTGCAGGCTCTGTCGCCGATTGCGCTAGCCTACATCGGCGACGCAGTCTACGAGCTGTTTGTTCGGGGCTTTTTTCTAACCCCACCCTGCCGAATTCAGGCCTATCACGAAAAAGTTGTCAGTCAGGTCAGGGCTGAGCAGCAATCCCATCACCTGTCTAAGATCACCCCTTACCTGACATTAGATGAGCAAGATATTTTAAGAAAAGGGCGTAATGCGTCTCCCCGAGGTCCTCGACGCATTGATTCTCAGGTTTATCAGCAGGCTACCAGCTTTGAAACCCTGATTGGCTATCTCTACCTCACCGATCCCCGCCGTCTGACAGAGCTGTTTAGCCATGTTGACTTGACGTCCTCAGGCAGCAGCAGTCCTTGAACCAAGGGTAGTCTGCCACTGCTGCCTGCCTCCTAGAACCTGCGGTCCCATGTCCTTCAATACGCCCTTCAATTTAGTTGGGTGAATTGTTAGAGTGGGTCGTAGAGCCCACAGGTAAAGCGGCCAACCAGGGGCTGTTTCTTCCCGGTTCAACCCTATTTCTTCCAGCCTCTATCTTCTAGCCTGTTGTCGGGCCGCGCCCATTCGCAACCCGAACATCGTCTTTTTTGGTCTTTTTTCTGAGGGAGCGCCATGCCATCTCCAAAACCCACACCCCGTCCTAAGAAATCTGCTGATCGTCCCCAAAAAGGACGGCCCTATCGGGGATCAGCTTCCTCTAGCTCTAAAGGACCCCGTAAAAGCCCGTCCTACCAGGGCAAGCCCGCTAAGCGCATTATCAGGTCCCCCAAACCAGTCCTGGCGGTCCAGCCCACTGCCCCTAAGCCCGAGGTCGTTGTTGAGGCCCCAGAAGAATCTCCTGATCTAATCTATGGGCGGCATGCGGTCGAGGCGGCCATTACCCATCAGCGGCCCCTCAATCGGGTCTGGATCAACGAGCGGCTGCGCTATGATCCCCGCTTCCTGACGCTTCTAGAGACGGCCAAAGCCAATGGAGCTGTTATTGATGAGGTGGACGTGCGCCGCCTCAATCAAATTACCGAGGGCGCTAACCACCAGGGAATTGCGGCCCAAGCCTCTTCCTACGACTACAAAGATCTGGAAGACCTGATTGAGCAGGCTAAAGCTAAAAAAGATATTAAGATTCCGGTGTTTGTAGCCGCAGACGGCATCACCGATCCCCACAATTTAGGGGCCATCATCCGCACCGCCGAAGCCTTGGGAGGCCAGGGGATCATCATTCCGCAGCGGCGGGCAGCAGGCATTACCTCGACCGTATCTAAGGTCGCAGCCGGAGCTTTGGAGGCCATTCCCGTGGCGCGAGTGGTCAATCTAAAGCGGGCCTTAGAAACCCTCAAAAATGCCGGATTTTGGATTTATGGCCTGTCTTCAGAGGCCAGTCAACCCCTGCACAATGTGTCCTTTGATCGGCCTACAGTGCTGGTTGTGGGAGCCGAGGGAGACGGCCTCAGCCTGACTGTACAGCAGTCTTGTGATGAGCTAGTATCAATTCCGCTGCGGGGAGCAACTCCCAGCCTGAATGCATCTGTTGCTACAGGCATGGCCCTCTATGAGGTTTATCGTCAGCAGTGGGTCAATCAACTCCAGCTCACCTCTTTGCAAAATAAAAGTAAAGAAGTATAACAATACTGGGAAACGCAGTAAATTTTTCTGAGTCAGCACAGGTAGATAGGCAGAAGCTATGAGCAACCCCCTTGGTCGTTTACTCAATAACCTGTTTGGTTTTGGCAAAGCCTGGTGGATCGAGATCAAAACTGAATCCCCCAACTGCACCTACTTCTTCGGTCCTTTCAACGAAGAAGCTGAGGCTCAAACTGCTCAAGCTGGCTATATCGAGGATCTTGAGCAGGAAGGTGCACAGCGAATTAGAATCGACATCAGGCGCTGTGCCCGACCGGAGGAGCTTACCATTGACAACAGCGAGGACTATCGAGGGGGATTCTCCCCTGCTTTCTCTGGTCAATCCTAACCCAACCCTCCTGAGCCAAGGCTGATACTGCGTTGCTGCCGTAGGCAGAGAGAGCTCACCCATGCATCTCTCCCTGCTGGTAAGGTTCGCTGACTTAAGCAAAAGTTTGGTTTAGCCAACGGTCGATGTCGGCCAGCACCTGATCGGGGATCTCCCAGGGAAACAGGTGGGCCACCTTAGCATACTGATGGCTGTGGCAGTTTTGAAAATGCTGGGCCGTCTCGCGACTAGATTCGGGCGTGATGTGGCGATCGCATTCTCCCCAGAGCATGAGACAGGGTATTGGCAGCTGTGCGATCGCAGCTAGGCGGTTGTAGCGCTGCCGCAGAGCCTGATTGAGTGCCCGATGAGCATGGGGTGACGTTTGTAGATAGGCTGGCAACGCCTCTGCTGCTAACCGCTGATAGGCAGCTGGGGTGTGCTGCTGAATCAGGTGGCGGTAGAGGGATCGCTTACCAAAGGTTTCAATTACCCAATCCTGGCCGGGCTGCACCCGGTTCAAGATTGAGGCAACTCCTGTATAGAGATTGTCCTGCCAGGAAATAGGCGGATGGTTGCCCCAGGGTCGAGCCGCCGTTGCTACAAGGATCAGCCCTTTAATTCGCTCTGGCTGGCGTAGCGCTAGCTCCATCGCCAAAATGCCTCCAAGCGACCAGCCTAGAACCAGACACTCATCAATGCCCTGTTCATCGAGCAATTGAGTCAGATCGTTGAGATGGTCCTCCATGGCAAAGGCTTCACGGGTGCGGCTCTGACCATAGCCGCGCAGGTCAGGGGCCAACGTGCGGTAGCAGCGAGCCAGGTGATCGGTAAAGACCGTCATGCTCTGCCCAGAACCGGGATGGCCGTGGAGACAGAGAATAGGAAACCCCTGCCCCCGAACTTGAACGTGGAGACGCATGCACCGAAATCCTCTAGAGGGTAAGGGCTAGGGCGCTACACAGGCAGTGCCCCAGCCCAAATTGTTTTGACCAGATTATTCGAGATAGAGCGTTCTAGCTAGCGCCTCGATCTAGCCGTCCTGCTTCTCGAAAGTCAAGGCCGCTGAGTTCATGCAATAGCGCTGGCCAGTGGGCGCTGGCCCATCATTGAAGACGTGGCCCAGGTGGGCATCGCAGGCAGCACAGAGCGCTTCGGTGCGGACCATGAAATGGCTGAAGTCGTTTTTGGTGGCGACGTTTTCAGGCTTTTTAGGAGCCCAGAAGCTGGGCCAGCCGGTACCCGAGTCAAACTTGGTGTCGGAGCTAAATAGCTCAGTACCGCAGCAGACGCACTTGTAGGTGCCCTTGGCCTTATTGTCGTGGTACTCCCCGGTAAAGGCGCGTTCTGTGCCCTTTTTGCGGGTGACCTGGTACTGCTCTGGGGTCAGCTGCTGCTGCCACTCTGCCTCAGTTTTTTGAATCTTCTCAACCATGTCAAATCCTGTCGTAACTTAAAGTTGCGTGGGGGGTAGACCTCACCCCTACCGAAACTAGCAGGGGTAACGCCTCCTCTTAACGTAACGTAATGTCGGTACGAGTACGGGCGGAAATTCCAGGGGGTTAGCCGAACTGGACCATCAAAGCACCTGCCCCACAGGTTTGTCCTACCTCATCAGCGCTTTTTTTGAGCTATCAGCACTACCGAGGAGCGGGCCCCAACTGGATAGGCAGCCCCATCGAACATGGGTGCATGCTCCAGATCACAGAAATCTCGGGGGCTCGCCACGGCTGTATCCACAATGCGATACCAGCGCTGGTCGGGCTCTAGATCAGGCAGCTCGAAAATCAGCGGCTCCCAGTAGGCATTGAACATGATGTGCAGTTCCTCGTTAGCCGCCGGATGGCGCAGGGTAAAGGCCAGGCTATGGGAGTTTTCCGACCAGTCCGGCTGCTGTAGCTGAACACCGTGCCAGACTACGTGGGGAGTGTGTTCCCAGATGTCGGTGACGGTGAGTACCCGCTCTACCTGAAGGATCTTCAGCTTTTGGGTAATCCGGATTAGCCCCTGGGTAAAGCGCAGAAGGTTAGCCTCCTTCTCAACCGCATCCCAGTTAAACCAGCTCACTTCGTTGTCTTGGCAGTAGGCATTGTTGTTGCCGAGCTGGGTGCGGCGCACCTCATCGCCCATCAGCAGC
>JACVRP010000668.1 GCA_014534385.1 Cyanobacteria bacterium Co-bin13 | reverse complement strand
GCCCCCACCTTCGAACCGACCAACACGCCGTTTACGGTAGTCGAAGGAGGCACGGCCCTAATCCGCTCAAGCCACCTCAGTGCCGTAGATCCTGACTCGCTGCCCGCTTCGCTGGTCTTCACCGTCAGTAACGTGGTTGGCGGCGACTTTATCCGGGGCGACGGCAGCAAGGTAACTCAGTTCACCCAACTCCAGGTCGCTGCCGGAGATATCAGCTTCCGGCACGACGGCAGCGAGACTGTGCCCAGCTACACAGTGACCGTCAGCGATGGCGATAAGAGCTCGACCCGCAATGACAAGCCAACCTTTATCGACGTCAACGACGCTCCCGCCTTCCTGGCCAACAGCCTAACCATTGGGGAAGGCAATACGGCCAAGCTCACCCTCTCCGACCTCAATGCCACTGATGTTGAGACCCTGCCCAATGACCTGCAATTTACTATCACAGGCATTCAGGGCGGCACATTCCTGATCAATGACGTAGCGCAGGGGCCGACCGTCGCCTTCAAGCTAGAAGACATTGTTCTCGGACGGGTCAGCTTCCGGCAAGACGGCAGCGAGACTAAACCTGCTTACTCGGTAACCGTAACCGATGCCGGTACTTCAACGGGTACGCCTCCAAAGTCTGTCACCAGCCAGCCCAATGTCGTCTTCACCCGGGCCAACGACAATCCCACAATTACGGCCAATACCTTTAACATCACCGAGGGCGACACCCTTCTGCTGAGCCAGGCCAACATCAATGGAGCCGATGAGCCGGGTGAAACTCCTCGGCTCTCGTTGAGCTACACCGTTAGCAATGTGATGGGGGGCCGCTTTGCCCTGGGCTCTGCTCAAGGGACCGCCATTACCAGCTTCACCCAAAGCGATATCGACAACCGGAGGGTCGTTTTTGTCCACGACGGCACCGATACCACACCCTCCTATACCCTGACTGTGCTCGACACTGAAGGCGGCAGCAGCACCAGCACGACGCCCAATATTGTCCTGACCCGGATTAATGAGGCTCCCGTTCTCAAGAACAACACCCTGACCCTCAAGGAAGGGGAAACGGTCACCCTCACGCAGGCTAATCTGCTGGCAACGGATGAGGAATCAACGCCTGATCAGTTGACCTACACCATCTCCGGCCTCAGCGGCGGCCAGTTCATCGTCAATGGGGCAGCCAAAACTACCTTTACCCAAGCCGACGTCAACAACGGGCTGGTCAGCTTTGTCCACGACGATAAAAACGTTGCTCCTAAATACACGGTAACCGTCACCGATACGGTACCCACTGGCCCAGTGGTCTCTCCGTCCGGACCATTCACGGCAACCGGCACCCCAACCATCCAGTTTACGGCGGCCAATGATGCGCCCACTCTCACGGCCAATGCGTTTGCCATCAAGGAGGGCGAGGCCATCACCCTGTCCTCCACAAACCTGCTGGCTAGCGATGAGGAAACCACCGATCCAACCAAGCTGGTCTACACCGTAGACAAAGCCAGCAATGGCTCTTTCCGTCTGACTTCAGGTGGATCTGCGCTGTCAACCTTTACCCAGGCCGACATCAATGGGGGCAAGGTGCAGTTTGTCCACGATGGCAGCGAGGTAGCCCCAAGCTACACCCTGACCGTCAAAGACAATGGCATCCCCAGTGATACCTCGCCCAAGAGCGCAACTCAAACAGTGGTCTTTGACGGCAAATTTACCAACCTCAATGACCTGCCCGAAATTCTGGCCAACAACCTGGCGGTATCAGAGGGTGGCCTCGTTACGCTAACCACTGCCAACCTGAATGCCGCTGACCTAGAAACCCTCAGCAACGAGCTGCAAATCACCATCACCGGGATTCAGGGCGGCTCTTTCCTAATCGACGGAGCGGCCTTTGCTGGAGCAGTGCAGTTCACCCTGGCCGATGTCGTGCTGCAGCGAATCAGCTTCCAGCACAACAACACAGAAACAGTGCCGACTTACGCAGTGACCGTGAAGGATACCGACGGCGGCTCCACGGGTCCCGTGCCAGTGGCGATTACCCAATTTAGCCGCGTCAACGATAACCCTGAGATTCTCAAAAACACCTTCAGCATTAGCGAAGGTGGACGCGTCATTCTCGGCAAGGCCAACCTGGATGCTGCCGACGAAGTGGGCGAAACCCCACGAACCGCCCTCAAGTATGGCGTTACCAATGTTGCCGGTGGCCAATTTGAGCTGGGCAGTGCTCCGGGAACTGCTGTTACCAGCTTCACCCAGGCCGATATTGATGCGGGTCGAATCGTCTTTGTGCACAATGGCAGCGACACGACACCGAACTATACGCTGACGGTGACTGACAGCGAGGGCGGCACGGATATCGAGACGAGTCCGACGATTACCTTCACACGGGTAAACCAGGCTCCTACGCTGGTGAACAACACGCTGAAGGTGTCCGAAGGTGGCACGGTTGTTTTGACCCAGGCGAACCTGCTGACCGAGGACGAAGAGTCTGCGCCCAATCAGTTGACCTACCAGGTGAGTGGGCTCAAGGGCGGCGAGTT
>JACVRP010000074.1 GCA_014534385.1 Cyanobacteria bacterium Co-bin13 | reverse complement strand
CATCAACGGCGGCAGCGACGTTGACCTGATCGATGGTGGGGACGGCAACGACATATTGAACGGCGGCAGCGGCCCAGACCTAATCTTGGGTGGCTCCGGCAATGATGTGATCAGCGGCGGCTCTGGCAACGACTTCCTCGATGGCGGCTCTGGCAATGACGTGCTAATGGGCGGCCCTGGCAATGACTGGCTGATTGGCGGCGAGGGCAACGACACCCTCAACGGCGGGCGCGGCAACGATATTCTCATTGGCGGGGCGGGTGCAGACACCCTGATTGGAGGCCAGGGGGCAGACGTCTTCAAATACCAGGGGTCAGGCGATCTCGGCGATACGATTGTTGACTTTGAGATCCTGTTCGATCGCATTGATGTCAGCGCCCTATTCAACGGAACCGGCACCTTCAGAAGTGCAATTCAGCTTCAGCAGGTAGGGCGAGATACGCAGGTGCTAGTCAACCTCGGTAGCGGTGCTCAATCCTTGGCGCTATTGAAAGATGTTAATGCCAGCACGTTAGGAGATCAGCATTTCCTCTTTACGCCCATTTACACCTCACCTCTCAGCAGCAATCCTTGGAATACGGGTAGCTTGTCTAACCCCACCCCTTCCTCCACGCTAGCTGCCGATAAATACGACGATTATCTGGCTTCTCATCCTGACCTGATTGCCGCCTTTGGATACAACTTGGCAGCTGCTAAGCAGCATTATGAGCAGACGGGCTGGCGCGAGGGCCGCCCGATGGACACCTTTTCTGAGGATGTCTATCTGGCTTCTAACGGCGATCTTATAAAGGCGTTTGGTTATGGTCTAGAGGCAGCGACCCGGCACTACATTGAACATGGCTACTCAGAAGGACGAGCAACCAATCTGTTTAAGCCCCAGCTCTATCTCAATGCCTACTCTGATCTTAAAGCGGCCTTTGGCACCGATACTGCTGCCGCTACTCGGCACTATATTGAGTATGGCCATGCTGAGGGCCGGGATCCGCTTCTAGGCTTTGACTCGGCTGCTTATATTGCCTCTCACAGAGATTTGATCACGGCCTTTGGGTACAATCCGGTCGCAGGTCGTCAGCACTACCTGCAAAACGGCCATAGCGAAGGACGCACCGTTACGTTCCAGGCAGACGACTACCTGGCTTCTTACGGTGATTTGATCAAAACCTTTGGCTACAACCTAGCAGCCGCCACCCAGCACTACATCACGCTAGGAGCCGGGGAAGGGCGAGCAGCCGACTTATTTGATGAAAGCGCCTATCTCAATCGCTACCCCGATCTGCAGGCAGCTCTAGGCAACGATCTCGAAGCGGCTACTCGCCACTACATTCAGCTTGGCTACCAGGAAGGTCGAACGGCCTAACCCTGCGATCGCAAGTCTCAGCCTTCTACCCACGTACTACAGGTCTACCCGGTAAAGGGACACTACCCATGAATCACTCTCTCCTCTTCAGAGCCTTTGGGGCTCCCCTCGTTCTGGCGCTGGCGTTGACGGCAATCCAGGAGCAGCCTGCTGCCGCACAGCTGCCAGAAAGCCCCATTCTGCCTGAAGCTAGCCCCGCGCCTGAACCCGTTGTTAGCTTTCAGCCCTTTTCCCTACAGCTACCAGCAGCCGGTTTTGCTGATGCCCTCAGCCTTCAACCGTCCCCTTTGCAGCTGACCTTTCCCACGGCGCTAGCTCAAGGTGCAGCAGCTGAGACGGATCTGGAGGCATTTAGGGTGCAGCTGAGAGTGGGGGCTGGGTACACCACCTCTGGGGGCAGTTTTCCGGCGCTGGGGCGGTTTGAGGCGTTTGTGCCGCTGTGGCAGGAGCCAGGGGAAAGCCTGGGCTTTTTAGAAGGTCGGCTGGCCGTCAACGCCGATGAGAATCTGGGCGGCAGCCTACTACTGGGCTACCGGGGCTACAATGCCGATGCCAACCGGGTACGGGGCGGCTACCTGGCTATTGACGGGCGCGGGACTGCCTTTAGCGACTATTACGAGGTGGGCACCGGCTACGAAAGCCTGGGTGAAAACTGGGACTTTCGCTTCAATGCCTACTGGCCTCTGGGCAACTCGCAGCGCGTGATTAACGATATCAATGTTGATACGGGGGTACAGACCTCCACTCGCTTTCAGGGCAACCTGCTGCTGCTCGAAACCCAGCGGCAGCAGCAACGGCTCCTGCAGACAGAGACAGCCCTAGGCGGCTTTGATGCCGAAGCCGGTTACCGACTGGCCCATTGGGACGGGGGCGATCTGCGCGGCTTTGGTGGCGTTTACCTATTGGGGGCTCCGGGGTTTTCCAGCTATTTGGGCTGGCGGCTACGGCTGGCTTCCAACATCACCCCTAACTTCAATGCTGGAGTGGCGCTACAGGAGGACGGTCTGTTTGGCACCCGCCTGGTATTCTCCATTGGCGCGACGTTTCCCGGCATTCGGCCGCAGGGGCCTATTGCTGAGGCTGATGTTGTGCGGGCTCGCTTAGGGGAGCCAACGGTGCGGCTGCCGGAAATTGCGATCGCATACCAGCAAGAATCCTCCTTTGTGAGCGAGCAGGTCTCTCAGCCGCTGATGAACCCGGAGGAAGACCAGCCCTACTGGTTCCAGCACGTCACTCTGGGCACCAGCGGCGGCGACGGCACCTTTGAAAATCCCTTTGGTGCAGTCCAAGCAGCGCTCGATGCGACCCAGCAAGACGGCAATGACGTGGTCTACATCAATGGCGATAGCGACGTTGCTATCCCCGCCTTTACCATTCCCGACCGGGTGCAGGTGCTGTCCCAAGGGCCCCGGCAGTTTCTGGCGGCACTACCCTTCCCTAGCTTTGCTCCGGCTACTGCCCGCCTGCCCTTCTCGCCCACTGCAAACTACTTAGACGGCATTGTGGTGGAGCTGCCCTTTTCAGGAGACGGCAATTTTCCGCGCATCGAAAATGGCGTAACCCTGGGCAACCGCACCGTGCTGGCAGGCTTTCGGTTAGAAAACTCGGCTGGCACTGCCATTAGCGGCAGCGACATTCGTAACGTGGAGCTGCGCAACAACACCATTACCAACCCGGCCGAGCGCGGTATCTTTCTCAACGATGTGGGCGGGAGTGTGGTGCTGTTTGACAACGCGGTAACCGGCGCTGCCGGGGTTGGTCCTGACTCTGGTCAGGGCATCCTGATTCGCAATGCAACGACGCTCAACAGCAACGAAATCACCATTGCGGGCTACCGAGCCGACAATAACCGGGTCGGCATTGAGTTGGCGGCTGCAGGCAACCTGTTCCCGGCAGAAGTGCCAGACCAGGTGATTACGATTGGCCCTAGCAGCCCCGTTAACACCAGCGTTGGTGCCAGCGGCGGGGTAGCCGTCAACAACAGCGCCAGCGGTAACCGAGAGCAGGGTATCTTGATTCGGGCCAACACGCTGGGCAGCCAGGAGGTAGCTATTCAGGGCGCGGCCCTCAGCGGCAACGGGGCCGCAGGCCTGGAGGTTGTCAGCGGCACGCCGGGAGGCACCCTGACTGCGTTTCAGGAGGTGCAGATTCAGGGAAGTGCGATCGCAAACAACGCCGGTCCCGGCATCCGCATTGAGGCCAACGAAACGGCCGAGCAGGAGTTTAATATCGACAGCAACCAGATTGTCAACAACGGCGGCGCTGGCATCGACAGCATCTCGCGCAACTCATCGATTCAAGAATTTGTTGCCAAACCAGAGATTAATTCCCAGGGAATTGGCACAAACGTCATTACGGGCAATGGGGGCTCTGGAATCGTAGTTAGCAGCACCAACGCCGATGTGCTCTTGTTAGAAGCTAGCCAAAATACCTTTGGCAACAATGCCAGCGGCAGCCCAGATCTACAGATTAACTCTAACAATTCAGCTCGCACCTGCGCCGTTATCTTCAACAATGCTGGGGCTACCGGGTTGGAGTTTAACAACAACTCTAGCTTGGTCTATCAAATAAGCAACCTGAGTAGCCTGTCTTTCGACAATGGCGGAGCCACCGTGACCTTAACACCCTCAGCAGCGACGTTTACCGATATTAGTTCCCGCACCTGTCTTTAATAGAAGCGCTGGGAGGAGGGTCTAGAGGACTAGGCGCTACCCACATCTCCAGAGCCTCATCTACTGCAGCTGAATTTCTCCTAATTTAAGCTGTGAAATTTAGTCTGTGAACATGGGTTTGTTACAAGCATCTATACAACAAGCAGGGTGCTAGCGACTAAAATAAGCTGAGGAATGCTGAGACTAATTAACGCTGAGCTGGCTTCTCTAACTGCGATCTGTTGTCTATAAGGATGCTTCTAAAATGAATTACCTAAAGGAAGCGATGAACCTGGTAAACGATAGTAGTGGGTTTACGGTTTCTAACTTTGAAAGACTGATGGAGCTAAGAGAGGCAGCCAAAGGTGAAGAAGCAGCCCTGATTGGCAAACTGGTGGAGACATTCATTATGCAGGCTCCACCTAGTGTGCTCAAGGAAATTGTGGGGATGGTTTAGCCTGGGCAGCACAACTCAAACTCACAAGAAGCAGGTTTTGCTACGGTGAACCACGCTCTCAACCTGCTGCAGGGTTGCTTTTGCGATCGCATCTACAGGCATTGCTAGTCAAATCCTGAAAATCCAAGCAGCTTCATAACCCCTCTTCAGAATAAGTTAGCGTGTGTAATCGCCGCCTTATAGTTCTGCTTGCCGTTGCTGATTTTCATGCTTTTACAATCCCTTCTAAGGAGAAACTGGGGTAGCAGAGCAACACCAATGGCACGGGTGAAGTTGGACAAAATTAGCGATTTGAGTTTATAACTTCAGCATCAACTATCGTACTTTCGTTAAAAACACCACCAACGTTAGCGCTCTCAATCAGGAGCCATTTCAACTAGCTCAAATTACCAGTGTTTCTCAACTTTCTGACGTGCTTCTCTCTGACTGGGCTTACCAAGCTCTGCAAAGCTGGATTGAGCAATATGGCTGCATTCAAGGTTATCTCGACCGCACCTATCGAGGTAACGCAGCTATAACTCGCTATGAGTTTGCTGCGGGTCTTAACGCCTGCTTAGATGTTGTTGCCCAACTGATGGGTACTGGCATCGACCCCAATGACCTGGCAACCATCCGTCGCCTTCAAGAAGAGTTTCAAGCTTAGCTAAACATGCCAGTCCTGCGGAGGCTGCAAACCCTGCTGTTAGGGTCCTCCAGGGAAGCACTACGGGCGGTGGTCAAAGCTCAAGTCTGTGAAAATAAACGAGTATGGAGGGACTCGAACCCCCGACACCCAGGACCGGAACCTGGTGCTCTATCCAACTGAGCTACATACCCAATCTAGCTTTATTAGCATAGCACTTTTCATCGCATAGTGCGACAGGTCTATTTGTCAATTGGGGGCGCAGATTTCTCCATCGCTGGTAAACGCCAGCGGGTAATCGGGCTGCAGGGGATAGCGATCATCCGGGCCAGCTTGAAAGCCGTAGGCTCTGACCAGCGTGTAGGTTTGTAGAGTCACGCCTAGCCGCTTGACCTCAATCTGCTCGGGCGAGTCGGTGCGCTCAAACATGGCCAGATGGGTGGGGCAGATCGGGTGCCAATTTTCCCCCAACAGCACCGCGTCGCGGCCCTGCATTGCACCCTGGTCGTACCAAAAATCAAACTGATCGAGCCGCCCCGAAATCGCCATGACCTCAGGTGTATTGAGCTGGTAAGCCAGGGCACCTGCAGAGCGGTAGTCGGTGGTTAGCAGCAGGGGGTTTTCTAAGGTTTGAGCCTGAGTTTGCACTTGAGCTGCGATCGCATCCCAGCC
The DNA here is from genome assembly GCA_014534385.1 of Cyanobacteria bacterium Co-bin13. Lineage (GTDB taxonomy): Bacteria > Cyanobacteriota > Cyanobacteriia > Phormidesmidales > Phormidesmidaceae > JACVSF01. The sequence goes on along the minus strand of JACVRP010000074.1, from coordinate 5,396 downwards.
ATACAGCGCTGCACTATCGGGATCGACCACGCCACTGATCAGCGCCGTCAGCGGCACTACCGTGTAGTGAAAGATCAGCGTTCCGGCTACGGTAATACCGATTAGTTGAGCACTGAGAAGCAGGCTCTTTTGTCGGGGAGGTGAGGCAGGGGCAGCCGCCACCGGCAGAAATTGACCAGCGACCAAGGGAAACAGCAGCGGATAGGCCAAGATGTTCCAGTAGTAGTAAGCTACGGAAACCAGCGACAGGGCCGTAAAAGCTCCCGTAGAAACTAGGAAAATTGCCAGCGCCACTGAACCGTATACAGAATCTGCTGTCGGGGTCTTTTCTTTAACGCTCAACCGTTGCTGCATCCATCGCCCAATGCTCCAGGCGTGGACTGGCCCTAAAATGAGCCCGCACAGCAGCCAAAAAACCAGCGGCTGCAGCCAATTGATGCGCAAATCACCTCGGCCTCCTGTGCGGTCGGCATAAAAGCGAAAGGAAAAAAAGTCGTTTTGCCAGTTCCAGATCAAGATGGGAGAGAGGGTGAGGAGTGCGATCGCAATCGCCCCGTAGAGGCGGGGGTCGAGCAGGAGCGATCGCAGCCGCCGGTCCACGACAATCACCGCCAAAAAGCCCAGCCCAACAAAAACCGCATTGTACTTGCACAGCCCTGCCAAGCCTAAGCAGAAGGCTGCTCCATAGAGCCAGCGCCCCTCCCCTTGGCCATCGACCAGATAGCCATCGATAAATCTGACAAAAGCAAAGCTGCCCATCACAGAGAAGGTGACTAGCCAGTGGTCATGCCAAGCTAGCGCCAGAAACAGAAAAAACAGCGGCGACGAAGCCAGCAGCAGCACGAGCACCCAAAAAGCATTGACTGCCCTATCTCGGTAAAGGTAGCGGCAGATCTGGAAGTAGGTGAACAGCAATAGTCCATTGCTAACCAGGTTGGGCAGTCGCAGCGCTAGCCGAGAACGCCCGAAAATAGCTGCAAACAGACCCTGCATCCAGGCATGAAAAGGTGGATGGTCATAGTACGAAAACTCTGGGCGCTGCCCCCATAGCCAGTAATAGGCCTCGTCGGGGTTAGGAAAGGTGCTGCCCCAGAAGATTAGCCGCAGCAGCAGCAGCCCCCCTAGAAACGGCGCGCCCCACCGCAGCACACCCGATTGCAGCAAAGATCCAGATTTTAATAGGGGCATAGGTACCTTGTTCAAAAGCACTTTGTCCATTAAAGGACAGATTACTGAAGAACCGGTGCCCACCCTTCTAGACCCTACTCGCTGTCGGGAATCTCCAAGCTGCTAGTATCGATGTCTTCAAGGCCCGCGATGAGATCCAGCTCAGGGTCTACATCCGACACTTCTGCCGTCTCCCCTGCTTCATCTAGGGGATAAACTACCACCGGCAGCGCCGCCCCGCGCAACCCCTGAACAATCCGCTTGGGAGTCTGCGGAAACACCACAAACAGCGGGTGGCTAGACTCGGCTCCATCACTCAGTAAATGCTGGTAGCGCTGAGGCAGCAGCCATTCATGGCCCCGATCAAGGAAAATTTGAGTCCTACGCCAGCGCATCAAAAAATCGGCAAAGTCTTCGTTAGGTCGATGAATAAAGACAAAAATTTCAACCCCAGTTTTGACCTTCCACTCCGGGTCACACATTAAAAACGCCACTTCACAGGGCAGCGTCACGGCCGCCCCGGCCGCCACCGGCATCGCTGCCCCCTGCGGATAAACCGCTTCCCGTACCCGGACATTTGGCAACGGCAGGGTCACAATGCTGTCCTGAGGCCGCCGCATACTGGGAATAGCTTCCAGGTAAGGGCGATATTGCCGCAACAGCTCCAGGGCACCCCGATGTTCGGTGCAGAAAGACAGGAGTGTTTCGTATTGGATGGGCTTGACTGCCATAGCTTTTTGGAAAGGATCTGCAATACTGTCAGGGTTTCCCTGCATTTTAGCTAATGAAGACTACCCAGCAGTAAAGAGGGGTAAACCGCTAACAAACAAAAAGCTGCCCTACTCATTAGTAAAGGCAGCTCTTGCTGTTTCTTTTTTAAAAGAAGGCCTTGAAATTGCAAAGCCTATTCTGACTATCGCCATTGCACAATTTAATTAGCGCAAGGGGACAAAGTTTCTTAAGCAGCACTGCGGCTGGTAACAGCGTAGTAAATAAACAGGGCTACAATAGCACCCAGGACAGCCACGACAATGCCGCCGAGGCTCAGACCCGTTGCGGTCAAGGCAAGTGACCCTGTGGTGAGCAGGCTATACAGCGAGCCACCCACGAAAGCACCAATGATACCGAGAATTAGGGTGCCTAGAATGCCACCACCCTGACGACCGGGGTAAATAGCTTTAGCAATAGCACCAGCAATCAAACCTAATACGATCCAAGCCAGAATATTCATGAAATAGGTCTCCGTTACTTGCGAAATACTTGAGAAGTGCGATTCGATAAATTAACTGTAACGGACGGCTTCTTCATTCCATGACTACCCATAGAGTGAACAGCTCTATTTCTCGCGTAGTATTTAGTCTGAAAACTGGATCATTCTGTCACCTTTACCGGCCCTTACCTCTACCAGCCCTTAGTGAATATCGTAGCCAAACAGGTTGGCATCAACATCCCCCAACTTCAGGTCTGCCAGTCCGTACTCCGCCCAGCGCCGATCGACTCTATCGGCCGTGTCTGGATCAGGCTTTAGCTCTTCGCTCCAAGGGCGATCAGTTTCTGGAAAAACCTTGGTCGTGGCATCAATGCCCATGCGGCTGCCCAATCCAGGTTTTTCGGTGGCAAAGTCCAGTTGGTCGAAGGGGTTGTTGGGCAGGATGAACACATCCCGCGCCGGATCTACCTTGGAGGTCACAGCCCACATCACCTGGCGCGGGTCACGGATGTTGATGTCCTTGTCTACAACAATCACAAACTTGGTGTAGTTAAACTGAGGCAGCGCCGACCAGAAAGCTAGCGCTGCCCGTTTAGCCTGCCCCGGATAAGCTTTGTCGATGGATAGGACGGCAGCTTTGTAGCTCAACCCCTCCATCGGCAGGAAAAAGTCCTGAATTTCAGGCACCTGCTGCCGCAGAATGGGGGTGTAGACGCGGTTGAGGGCAATAGCCATCATGGCATCTTCCTTGGGCGGCCGACCGCTAAAGGTGGTCATGTAGATGGGGTTTTTGCGGTGGGTCAGGCAGTGGAAGCGAATTAGGGGAGCCTGTTCGTTAACGCCGCCGTAGTAGCCAATGTGGTCGCCAGCAGGGCCGTCTACAGCAGTCTCGCCCGGTGTAATGGTGCCTTCTAGCACGATCTCTGAGTCTGCTGGAACTTCTAAATCGACCGTTTTGCACTTGGCCAGATGAATCCCCTGCCCTCCATAAAGACCCGCAAAGAGCCACTCGGACATGTCTATGGGCAGGGGCGTAGCAGCCGCCATGATCAGCAGCGGATCGACGCCCAGGGCAATGGCAACCTCCAGTTTTTGGCCTCGTTCAGCGGCTTTTCTGAGGTGGCGGCTGCAGCCTCTAACGGAGAGCCACTGCACCGTCATGGTGTTTTTAGACTGCAGCTGCAGCCGGTAAACCCCAATGTTAGGGATGCCGTTTTCTGGGTCTTTAGTGATCATTAGGCCCAGGGTTAGCACTTTTCCGGCATCACCGGAGTACACCCTAAGTAAAGGTAAGCGCGTGAGGTCAACGGCCTCATCTTTGAGCACCACTTGATGACAGGGGGGCAAAAAGTCTCGCAGAGGTTTGGCCTTGATCACGTCAAATAGGGCCTTGCCTAGGTCTACGGCCTGGGACAGCTTCTTGGGCGGACGAGGCTGGTACAGCAGCGCTAGCTTTTGCCCCAGGGTTTCGAGCTCGACAGGCTGACTCATGTTCATAGCCCAGCAAACTCGCTCAACAGTGCCCATCACGTTGATGGCTAGGGGCATGTCTGAGCCCTTGACATTTTCAAACAGCAGGGCGGGTCCCCCCGCTAGCAGGAGCCGATTGGCAATTTCAGCAACCTCCAGGTCTGGGTCTACTGGGGCACTAATGCGCCTGAGCTGGCCACGCTCTTCAAGCAGCTTGAGAAATCCCCGCAGGTCTCTTGGCATCGTTAACAAGTGTTAAGCATTTCTTTTCTATTATGGCGGACAGGGGATCGGCTCGCTGAATCAGGGGTAGGTTCTGGGAAATCAAAACCCTACTTTTGGTAGGAGCGCCCTTCTTTCTTGGGGTAGTCAAAAATTGGGCGAGCAAGCCCTAGCATCCAGAGAGTGGCATAGGCCATTAGATCTAGGGTCTGACTGATGTAGGGACTCTAGGGCAAGAACTCAACGGGCACACGTAAGCGGGGAAGAGCAGTGAGCAGAGAAAGACCCTTGTCGCCAAAGCAAACCTGGCGATTACTCAAAGAAACCTTTCAGGAGTGGCAGCAGGATAAGGCGTCTCGCCTAGCGGCAGCCCTGGCCTATTACACGGTGTTTTCCCTAGCCCCCCTGCTGGTTTTGGTGATTGCGATCGCAGGCTCCATCTTTGGCACCGATGCTGCCAGAGATCAGCTGGTTACTCAAATTCAGGCGCTGGTAGGGGCAAGCGGGGCTGATGTGATCACCGATGCCCTAGAAAACGCCAGCGAACCGGGGGCCAATCAAGGTGCGATCGCCTCGATTATCAGTATTGTCGTCCTGATTTTTGGTGCGTCTGGCGTCTTTGTGGAACTGCAAAATTCCCTCAACACCATTTGGAATGTAGAGCCCAAACCAGGCCAGGGTGTGGGTTACTTTGTTCAAAAGCGCCTGTTGTCTTTCTCAATGATTTTGGTCATTGGCTTTTTGCTGCTGGTGTCTCTGGTCCTCAGTACAACCCTATCGGCCTTCAGCGGGTATCTGTCCCAATGGGTTGAAGGCCTCGGCTGGGTTTTAAATACGGCTATTTCCCTGGGCCTAATTACATTTCTGTTTGCTGCTATCTTTAAGTACCTGCCCGATGCTCACATTGCTTGGAAAGACGTCATCATCGGCGCATTTATCACTACCCTGTTATTTACCTTAGGAAAATATCTGTTAGGGCTTTATTTGGGCAACGCCAGCGTCGGCTCTACCTATGGGGCTGCGGGTTCTTTGATCGCGCTGTTAACCTGGATTTACTACTCCGCTCAAATTCTTTTCTTTGGGGCAGAGTTTACCCAGGTCTATGCCCGCCGATTTGGCAGCCAGATCGTACCAGATAAGCACGCTACGGTAACAGGCTCGCCAAAGTGAGGTGTGGGCGCACCGAGGTTAACGGCATGCTTGAGTGCACAGGGGTTCAACCGGTAGAGATGGTAACAAAGTAGAGCGCATTCCTATCAACAGACCCTACCGATTCTATAGGCTGATGCAGCAAATGATGCAGCTAAGCGGGTTGGCCGGATTGAGT
>JACVRP010000282.1 GCA_014534385.1 Cyanobacteria bacterium Co-bin13 | reverse complement strand
CTGCCCCCCTGCCCCTCCTCCAACTCTGACTCAAGGAGCCTGAAGAAACGTCAGCAGCCGCTGCGGTGAGGACAGATCGCCAGCAATCCGCCGTATCGGTTCAGGCCAGGCTCGCACCAGCGTAGGCGTGACCGAAATCTGATCGCTCTCAGCCTGTTCGGGATGCTGGCTAACGTCGATTACCTTCAGCGTGTAGGGCTGCTTCAGCACACTTTCAAAGGTGGTGTAGAGCACTCGCAGTAGATTCTCCGTAGAGGCTGCTGCCGAGCCGCTGACAAACAGGCGAAAGGCGAAGGGCTCGGCTGAGGCGGGTGCGATCGCATACGATGGCGGCTCCAGCCTCCCCCGATCAGCTTGAACCACCAAGTCGTGACACTCCCAGAGCTGAGGAAACTGGGCTCGATGGGTCTCCAGCAGCGTTGGAGAGCCCGTTTCGGGCGAAGTATAGACCGGCTGCCACTGAGCCTCTACGCCAAACACCACATTGAGCAAAGCCCTAAAGCGCAAAACTCGGGGATAAGCTTCGGCGACCATCACAAGCTGCCCCGATGCCGGATCAATCCAGCGATCGACGGTGGCCGTATAGATGGGCAGCAAAAAGTAGGGTGGGTCAGGCAAACCCAGCTGATCCTGCAGCGTAGCACAGAGGTCTAGATGCCAGCGGGTTCGCTTTTGCTTGTCTAAGCAATAAACGAGATCGCCCCCAGGGGTAAACAGGGCAATGCCCTTGAAGACCTGGGGGCTGGTAGAGGTCGCCGGAGAATCAGCCAACCTTAGACACGTCCGCGCAGAATTTGAGCCATCTCATTCTGCTTGGGCGACATTTCTAGGGCGGTTTCTTCGGTAATGCGCCCAGCCTCGTAGAGCGCATAGAGCGACTGGTTCATGGTGCACATGCCGTCGAAAGTACACTTCGGAATCAGCGCCTCGACCTCATCGAGCTGGCCGCGCAAGATGTAGTCCTTGATGGCATCTGTGTTGATCAAGATGTCGTGGAACGCTGCCCGCTTACCGTCGGTCGTCCGGCAAAGACCTTGAGCAATGACGGCAACCAAAGATTCGGCCAGCGACACCCGGACCGGGGCCTGCTGCTCGGGCTCGTACAGGTTGAGAATCCGCTCCACTGTCTTGACGGCGCTGTTGGTGTGCAGGGTGCCCATGACTAGGTGGCCCGTTTGGGCCGCCTTGAGCGCTGTATTGACCGTCTCTTTGTCCCGCATCTCACCCACCAAAATGATGTCCGGGTCTTCCCGCAGAGACGCCTTCAGCGCGTTGTCAAACTTGAGGGTGTGCATGCCCACTTCCCGCTGTTTGATCAGAGATCGCTTACTGCTGTGAACAAATTCCACCGGGTCTTCGATGGTGATGATGTTTTTCGGCATCTCTGAGTTGATGTAGTCAATCATCGCTGCCAGGGTGGTGGACTTACCCGAACCAGTCGGCCCAGTCACCAGCACCAAACCCTTGTGGTAATGACACACATCGCGAAAAACTGGCGGAAAGCCGAGCTGATCCAGCGTTAGGATCTTCACCGGAATGAGACGGAGCACCAGCGCCGGTCCCCGCAGGGTATCAAAGACGTTGATCCGGATTCGGGTGAAGTCGTATTGAGCAGCCCCGTCAAAGTCCATCGTCTGCTTGAATTCCTGAATCTGCTCAGGCTTCATGATTTCGGAGAGCCAGCCGTAGAAGGTGGCTTCGTCTGTCACAGGATAGTCTGTGATGGCGATCTCCCCCCGCTCCCGAAACCGGGGCACCTCACCCACGCCCAGGTGAACGTCTGAAAACCCCTTATCAAAGGCTTCCCGCACAATTCTCTCTAGCGTTAGCCCAGAGCTGACCTTGAGGTTGCTGGGTGCTTTAGGCATGGGCGGCGGGGCAGCAGGCCGATGTCCGGCAGGCGCTCCGGGATTGGCTGTGGCGCGGGGCGGCGGTGGGGGCGGGGGAGCAGGATGGGGAGCAGGGTTACGGGGTAACTCACTCATAGAGCGCCTCTGTTATAGAAGTATGCTGACAGATCGGCTAACCGGTGATTCAGAAGAATTATTGACCGGGTTGTCCTTTAATGATCCATAGGTTGCCCAAATCTTCAAGATAGGTTATCGCCAAATGGCGAGAATCTGGTGGCGAGAATCCTATTCAGCTTAAGCGAATTCTATAGGTGAATTGAGCAGGTGAATTCAGCGGCTTTCTGGAGAGTGCCCCAAAGCATTTCTCTAAAGACCCGGCAGGGCATCGCGTCAGGAATCGGTGGCGTGCTTTCCGCTGCGGCTGCCTTTTGCTTGGAGGGTGCGATCGCACTGCAGAAGTTGCTCCAAATAGAGGGCTCCTTTGTGCTAGATTGAGAAAGTTGTCTAAATCGCACATCCGGAGTTTCGGGTGTCTCTGACAGAGATACTTCCGGATGGAGGATAAACCCGAAAGGAGCTAAATATGCCTGTTGTTACTCTGCCCGAACTGCTAGAGTCTGGGGTCCACTTTGGGCACCAAACCCGCCGCTGGAATCCGAAGATGGCTCCCTACATCTTCACCTCGCGGAACGGGGTTCACATCATTGATCTGGTACAGACCGCCAAGCTAATCGAAGAAGCCTACGGCTTCGTTCGCAGATCTGCCGAGCAAGGCCAAAAGTTTCTGTTTGTCGGCACCAAGCGGCAGGCGGCTGGCATTGTTGCCCAAGAAGCAAGCCGCTGCGGTTCCCACTACATCAACCAGCGCTGGCTGGGGGGTATGCTCACCAACTGGACGACAATTAAGTCTCGGGTGGAGCGCCTCAAAGAGCTAGAGCGCATGGAAGAAACGGGAGCCATTGCCCTGCGCCCCAAAAAAGAAGCGGCAGTGCTGCGGCGAGAAATGGAAAAGCTGCAGAAGTACCTAGGCGGCATCAAAGCGATGCGCGGGGTGCCTGACGTCGCCATCATTGTCGATATTCGCCGGGAATACAACGCCGTACAGGAATGCCACAAGCTGGGTATTCCAATCATCTCGCTGCTGGATACCAACTGCGATCCTGACCTGGTTGATGTGCCAATTCCAGGTAATGATGATGCGATTCGCTCCATCAAGCTGATCCTTGGCAAGCTGGCAGATGCCATCTACGAAGGTTCTGGTGCCCAGGGTCGAGGTGACGGCGATGACGCCTATGATGATTACGATGGGGCCGAGGATGACTTCGATTACGATGAAGTCGATTACCCCTCTGACGATGAGGATGAAGATAACGGCTAAGCGTGTCGGCCCCTTCAGGTCACTGGTTAAAGCTCTGTATTGTCCGCTTTGAAGGTTAGCGCGTTAGGAAGTTAAGTCATCATGGCAGAGATCTCTGCGAAATTAGTTAAGGAGCTGCGCGATGCGACTGGCGCAGGCATGATGGATTGCAAAAAACCACTCCAGGAAAACGACGGTGACAAGGAAAAAGCCAGTGAGTGGCTGCGCCAGAAGGGCATTTCCTCTGCCTCTAAAAAAGAAGGCCGGGTAGCTGCTGAAGGTCTGGTGGAGAGCTACATTCACACAGGCGGACGCGTAGGTGTGCTGGTTGAGATCAACTGCGAAACAGACTTTGTCGCTCGCCGTGATGAGTTCAAGTCTCTGGTGAAGGATGTGGCTATGCAGATTGCTGCCTGTCCTAACGTTGAGTACGTGAAGGTCAGCGATATCCCTACCGACATGGTGGAAAAGGAAAAAGCGATCGAAATGGGCCGCGATGATCTGTCTAACAAGCCAGAAAACATCCGGGCCAAAATCGTTGAGGGTCGCATTGAAAAGCGCCTCAAAGAGCTTTCCCTGATGGATCAGCCCTTCATCAAAGACCAGAACATCACCGTTGAAGAACTGGTCAAGCAAAGCGTTTCTCAGCTGGGTGAAAACATCCAGGTTCGGCGCTTCTCCCGGTTTGTCCTGGGTGAGGGCATTGAGAAGGAAGAGAGCAACTTTGCAGAGGAAGTCGCAGCTCAGGCAGGTAAAAAGTAGGGAAACCTGCGGCCTGAAAGGGCAAACCAGATTGCCTCTAGGGGCAGCTAGATAAGAGAGCCCTGATTCAACTTGCGGGTGCTGGGGCAGGCTTTTTAGGGAGCCTGCCCCTCGCTTTTGCAGGGTCAACCGGGAAAGACGGGGTCAGCTGGTCGAAATCTTGACCTGAATAACTCTTCTCAAGCTACTGTTTCGGTTGAGTTCGCCATTACTGGAGCAGCAGGAAATGAATGGGAGCTGGTTCTATAATTTGGCGATTCACCCTTATTCATGAACGCGATGGAACTCGCTATCCTGTAGGGAGGCTGAGGCTATGAAAAGGTGTAATAACGGGTCTCTTGACTAGAGCCGCAGAGGGCGCACTGGGTGCAAGGGCCTGTGCCCTTACCCCAAAATCCTCTGCAGCCAAGCTTTAGGAGACCAATCCAACAGAGCGGCCTTGAGGCTTCTTCAGATTTCTCTAATCGTCATACAGCAAGCGGTCTATGGTAGGTACGGTCGAACAAATCCGCAAAGATTTGGCAGCGCTGGAGGTATCCACTGCAGCGCTGGCTGAGGAGTTCAAAACGCTCTACGAAAGCTACCTGAAGATGTTGGGTAAGGCGGCACGGCGGCAGCTAATCCTGGCTGGCTACCATCTTTGCACCCAGGCGTATCCTGATGCGTTTCTGCAGCTTTCTCTGAGCCAGCGGCAAAAGCTGCAGGAGGCGCTGCGAACGTTGGCGAACGATGTGCAGAACCGCCTATCGACTTTAATGGAGGTGAATTTAGAAAGCCTGCAAAATGCCCTTGCCCTGGCAGAATCGGCTCAGGCGCTCTCAGGCGACAGCGATCAAGAGGCAGCTGAGGAGTTGCACCCTGCAGAAGATTCTCCCGAGGAGAGTGATCTAAATGGATCGGAGACGGAGGACAGCTCGGCTGAGAAGACAGCTTTAGACGAGCTGGACGCCGCCGAAGACGATGCTGAGATCTCCGATATGCCCATGGTGCGGGCCATGCTAATGAATGCCGTTTTAGAGGCGATGGACCCGGATTTGGCTGCAGCAGATGAGTCAGATCAGCCCATGACGCCAGCCCGATTGATGAAGCGGCATTTTCTGCTGGAACAGCGCCTGCGGATGGTGCTGCAGCGGGTGTCTAACGGGGCCAACCGGCTGCTGCAAAGGGCTAAAATGCTGCCCGATCTGCCGGAGGCGGTGCTGGCGGCGGCTACAGAGGCAGATATTCCTCTGGAAAAAGCGGCTTCTACTCCCAACCTGCTCAATGTGCTGGTGGAGAT
>JACVRP010000662.1 GCA_014534385.1 Cyanobacteria bacterium Co-bin13 | reverse complement strand
TGAATCACATTTTTGGTATCAAACTCCTCGGTTAAAAGATTGACCAGGCCAACGGTGTTGGTAAGCCCAAAAAACTCATGTAGGTAGGGTAAGCGCAGGTCTGCATCGATCAGCAGCACCCGCTCACCCATAGCGGCTGCCGCCTGGGCCAGATAAGCGGCTACCGTAGATTTGCCTTCCTGGGGCTCGGCAGAGCTGATGACCATCGAGCGAAGTGGCGTTTCGGCGCTGACTTGGCGGATGTTGGTTATGAGAGATCGAAAAGACTCCTGAAACGCTTGCCAGTCCCTTGAAGGTTTAGACCCGTTGCTCAACCCTCCGGCTCTGCTAGGGGGGCCACCGCTAGCTAGGGCCGGTACTGCCTGTCGGGCCTCGGCTGGATCGGGTAGAGCGTAGTGAGGAATCAGACCCAGAATGGGCAGGGGCGTTAGGCGCTTGAGGTCGGCAGGCGTGTAGAGCCTGTCTTTGGCGGTGTCGATGGTGAGAGCCAAGCCAATCCCTAGCAGCAGCCCCAGAACCAGGCCCAAGGCCACGTTGCGAGGTAAGCTGGCGGTCTTTTCAGTAATGACGGGCGGGGTAATCAGCTGCCAGGGGAGCTCTCGCTGGGCCGCTTCAATCTGCAGGGCTTCGCGCCGCTCCAGTAGCCGGTTTAAGTTTTCAGTAGCAATCTTAAGCTCTAGGTCGATGTCGGTAAACTCGCGGGAAACCCCCGCTAGCTGATCAACATTCACATTTAGCTCAGCTAAGGTGCCAGCCAAAGCTTCCTCTCGCGTCTCTAGGGTGCGAATCTGGCTGACCAGTTCTCGCTGGGCCTGCAGACCTTCTCGGGCCAGTAGATCTAGGAGATTTTGGCGCTGCTCCTGCAAGGCTTCGATATCGGGACTGTTTTCGAGAAACAGGGTTGAGGCTTCGGCAATCTGGCTCTCTAGCCTTAGCAGCTCCTGCACTAGGGCCTGATAGCGCTGGCTGCCGCTGAGGGCGGGCGAGGCGACAGACTCCTGGGCCTGTTGCTGCTGCTGTCGCTGCAAATCGTCAAACAGGGCAATCGCTTCATCTAGCTCAATTTGCACAGCTAGATACTCTGCTCGAAACTGCCTGATTTGATCATTGAGCTGTTCGCCTTGGGCCTCGGGGGTAATCAGGTTGTTTTGCTGGCGCAGGGTCTGCAGCTCGCCCTGCAGCTGGTTGACCTGTCCCCTGACGTCGGGCAGCTTAGTTCCTAAAAAGTCTAGGCCCTGCTGAATATCACGCTGACGAGACGCCAAGCCGTAGTCAAGAAAGGTTTGGGCAACCAAGTTGGCGACACGCTCAGCCTCCTTCTGTGTAGCCCCAGCATAAGAAGCTGTAAAAATCCTGGACTGATCTTCCTGAGGGGTCGTTTCTGTAAGCCGAATGGTCAGGTTTGCTCTAATTCTGTCGTAGCAGGCTTCGTCCTGAGAACGATTCAGCAGCTCAACAAAATTGCAGATCTCAGGCTGCTCTGCCTGAATCGCCTTGACTACAGGAGCCAGCACGTCTGGGCTAGTCAAAATTTTGGTTTGGTCGGCCAGGCTAAGAGTGCGATTGTCTCTCGCTACCGGCACCCCGGCAACGGCAGAAATCGCCTCAAGTTCGGCGCTAGAGGGCTGAATTAGAATCTCAAACTGAGCAACATACGTGGGCTGGCTGAGGAAAGTTCTGACGCCAGCGGCGGCGGCAACGGCAACGGTAACGCCGACAATGAGCAGGGCTCTGCGCCGCAGGGCGGCAAACACCCGGCCCAGCTCAAGGCTGCACTCGGCATCTGAGTCGGGCTTGGTAGGGGCGGCTGAGCCAGAGGGAAATAGCTGCTGCAGCGGCTGAGGTGTCATGGC
>JACVRP010000592.1 GCA_014534385.1 Cyanobacteria bacterium Co-bin13 | reverse complement strand
ATGACTACTTTGGGCTACTTACTCAGTGGTTTCAGATTGCTCCAGAGCCTAGCCTGGATCCACCCTGCCCCCCTTATTAAGGGCAGGGTGGTTTTATTATGCAGAAAGATATTTGCAGTTTGGGCTTCTGGCCCCAAACCCCCAATGATGGGGGCTTCAGATCCCCCCAGGATTGGGGGGCGGGGGGCCAAAGCGGCTTTACAAAATAACTCTGACTAACATAAAACCACCCTGCCTTCTTAGGGGACAGGGGGGATTCAAACTTATACCTCATAGAATTAGGAACCGCTATAAGACTGCCCCTAATCAGAAATCAATGCACGCCGACGGCAGCCCCTTTGCTGCCCTTACCCAGCAGCAGCACCAGCGGCAGCGTCACCAGAAAGATCAGCCCCACCACCCAAAACAGGTCTTCAAACGCCAGCATCATTGCCTGGCCATCTAGGGTTTGGCTCAGCAACGACAGCGCCTGCTGGTGGGCAGTTGCCGCATCAAACCCCTGGCTCTGCATTGCTCCCGTTAGTGCGTTCAGCCGCTCCTGGGTCTGCGGGTCGTAGATAGTGATGTGCTCCGACAAAACGGCTCGGTGAAAGGTGTGGCGGCGATCGAGCACGGTTGCCAGCAGGGCGATGCCAATGCTGCCGCCCAGCTGCCGGGTGAGGTTGTAGAAGCCAGAGCCTGCAGGGATATCGGCTTTGGGCAGTGACCCCAGGGTAGCCAGGCTGAGGGGTAAAAACATCATCACCACGCTGACGCCGCGCCATAGCAGCGGCCAGAACAGGGCCTCGCTGCCCGTGCCGGGGTTGATGTGAGCCAGGTCAAACATCACCAGGGCGATGAAAACGCTGCCGGTGGCAATCAGCAGGCGAGGATCTACTTGGGTGGAGAGTTTGCCCATCAGCACCATCATCACTGCCGAGGCTAGGGCACCCGGCATAATCAGCAACCCCGTTTGCTGAGCTGTAAAGTGCAGCACCGTCTGGGCAAAGATGGGAATGACAAAGATCGTGCCGTAAAGCCCCATTCCCACCACTGCGGAGTACACGCTGCCTACTGCCAGGGAGCGGTGCCGCAGTACCCGCAGATCCACCGCTGGCTGCCGGGCAGACAGCTCTCGCCAGATAAATAGCAGCAGTCCCAAGCTGGCCGCTACCGCCAGCAGCACAATGAACTGAGACTCAAACCAGCCGTCGCTTTCTCCCTCTTCTAAAAAGGTCTGCAGGCTGCCCAAGGAGATCGCAAGTAGGCCAATCCCCCACCAGTCCACCCTGGGCATGGCCCGACCCGGGCGCAGCTCATCGGCGGGCAGAAACAGCAGCGCCATCAGCACTGCCACCACGCCGACCGGCACGTTGATAAAGAAAATCCAGCGCCAGCCCAGGGTATCGGTTAGGTAGCCGCCCAAGGTTGGGCCAATGGCAGGCCCGGCAATTACCCCCACCCCAAAGGCGGCCTGGGCAATGCCCTGCTCCGAGGGGGGAAAGGTCTCAAACAAAATGGATTGGGCCTTGGCCAGCAGCCCGCCCCCCAATAGCCCCTGCAAAATCCGGGATGCAATCAAGGCCGACAGGCTGCCTGCCAGACCGCACAGCACCGAAGCCACCACAAAGCCCACTAGGGAGAAGACAAAGTAGCGCTTTTTGCCAAAGGTATCGCCCAACCAGGCCGTGAGCGGAATGATGATGACGTTTGCGATCGCATAGCCCGTTACCACCCAGCCAATTTCGCTGATGGTTGCGCCGACGCTAGACTGCATATCGGTCAGCGCCACGTTGACAATGCTGGTGTCGATTACCACCAGCATGGCCCCGAGAGATGCGGTAACTGCGATCGCCCACTTGAGCCAGCCCGTAGGCTGCCCCTGCCGTTGGGGCAGCCGCAGCCGCTCGCCAGAAGTCGGCCCCAATCGGGCCTTAGAAGATGAAGTCATGGGTCGTGACCTGAAAAATAAAGGGCTGCTCAAACACGAGCAAAAAGAAGACCCGCTGCCCTACTTGGCCGCAGACGTATCCACACTCACCGTCGCCGACAGTCCAGGCGCAAGCCAGCCCT
>JACVRP010000098.1 GCA_014534385.1 Cyanobacteria bacterium Co-bin13 | reverse complement strand
TTGTAAATCTGTAGTTAAGAGGATCGGCCAATTGTCTAGTCGCTTTTTGTTTACCTCGGAGTCGGTCACGGAAGGTCACCCCGACAAGATCTGTGATCAAATTTCTGACACGATTCTAGATGCCCTCTTGACGGCAGACCCGAAGAGTCGGGTTGCAGCAGAAGTGGTGGTGAACACCGGGTTGGTTCTGGTCACTGGGGAAATTTCTACCCGCGCCCACGTCAACTACACAGCTTTAGTCCGGCGCAAAATTGCCGAGATTGGCTACATTGACCCCACCAACAACGGCTTCTCGTCCGACAGTTGCGCCGTCATGATCTGTCTGGATGAACAGTCTCAAGACATTGCCCAGGGCGTTGACCAGGCCCAGGAAACCCGTGAAGAGGCAAGTGATGAAGCCCTCGACGCAATTGGGGCGGGCGACCAGGGCATTATGTTTGGCTTTGCCTGCAATGAGACTCCGGAACTCATGCCCCTGCCCATCAGCTTGGCGCACCGCATCTCTCGGCGGTTGGCCAGCGTGCGTAAAACAGGCCAACTGCCCTACCTGCGGCCAGACGGCAAGACCCAGGTGACCATCGCTTACGAGGGCGGCAAGCCCGTCGGCGTCGATACCGTTCTGGTATCGACCCAGCACACGGCCACCATTGGCGACATTACCGATGAGGCTGAGGTGCAGGCCAAGATCAAGGCTGACCTCTGGCAGCACGTAGTGCTGCCCGTCTTCGACGACCTTAGCGTCAAGCCCAATGAAGACACTCGCTTTTTGGTTAACCCCACTGGCAAATTTGTGATTGGCGGGCCTCAAGGTGACTCAGGCCTGACCGGGCGCAAAATCATTGTGGACACCTACGGGGGCTACTCTCGCCACGGTGGTGGAGCCTTTTCTGGTAAAGACCCCACAAAGGTAGACCGCAGTGCTGCCTACGCCTGCCGTTATGCCGCTAAAAACATTGTGGCTGCAGGTCTAGCCGAAAAGTGCGAGGTGCAGCTCAGCTATGCTATCGGGGTGGCTCGTCCGGTCAGTATTTATGTAGATACCTTTGGCACAGGTAAAATTCCCGATGAGCATCTGCTTCAGCTCATTACCGATCACTTTGAGCTGCGCCCTGCAGGCATTATTTCCACTTTTAACCTGCAGAAGCTGCCCCAGGAGCGGGGTGGGCGTTTTTACCAGGAGGTAGCAGCCTATGGCCACCTGGGCCGGACTGACCTAGATTTGCCCTGGGAGAAAACGGATAAAGCCGCTCTGCTGCAGCAGGCAGCCGAAGCTCTGTTAGCCGTTCCAGGCGTTTAGCAAACTGCGGGAGGCGCTATGGGGGAGATCTCCCAGGCCTTAAAAGAGTGGGCCGTAGTGGTAGAGGCGCTGTTAGCAGGCGACCTGCTGCTGCTGCTGCGAAAAGGGGGCATTCGAGAGGAGAAGGGGCGATTTGCGGTAAAAGCCGATCGGGTTCTGCTCTTTCCCACCTACGAGCACCAGCAGGCCGATTTGGTTAAAGCGCCCTATCAGCAGCAGGTGCAGCCGCTGGCCTTAGGCGCGCCGCCAGTGGTCCCTCTCTGTGGCTGGGCTGAGATTACCCATAGTCTGCCGCTAGAGCGGGAGAGCCAGGTTCTAGCGCTGGACCCTTTTCACATTTGGAGCCAGCGCTTTGTGCAGGAGCGCTGGACCTGGAAGCCGAGCAGCCCGCTCTACCTGCTGCTGCTGCGATCGCACCATCTGCCCGAGCCCTACTCTCTGCCGCAGCGCCCTGAGTATGGCGGCTGCCGCTCCTGGATCTCCCTGACCGAAACGGTGTCTACCGCAGGCAGCACTCCTGTTCTGGCGGCAGCGGAATATGAGGCCAGGGTAAAGGCCGTTTTAAAGGCGCTTGAGGCTTAGCGATCGCTGCTGTCTGATAGGCTCAGCCAGTAGGGATGAGGGCCTCTAGCGCGACCTGCAGTTCCTGAGTCAGTTGGGCAACAGCCTGCCGTCGACTGGTCTGGTAAGCAGTCCAGCGATCGCTAACCAGGATCGGCGTGCCTACCGTCAGCAGCACCTTTTGGTCGGCCAGTTTGGGCCTGGGAAAGGGATTTTTTTCCTGAATCATCAAAACAGTGTCTCGCAGCAGCAGCAGCGTTTCTGCGAACCGCTCGGCGGTCGCTTTTTCTCGCACATAGTTGCCGGTCACTGCCACAAAATTTTCCACGAGCCGCATGTGCCACATGCGCAGACTGGCTTCTTCGGCAATTCTGTCTGCCAGGCCCAGTTCCACTGGTGACAGCAATCGACCCGCTGCTAGCTCACTCCGATAAATCCGATCCCAGCCAGCCTGCTCGATCCGGCGGCAGCGCTCGATCACCGTTCCTTTTGGAGTGAGCTGGAAGTAAGACTCCGCCACCTGCAAAGCAGCATTCAAAAGGGCCTGAAGTCTGGCTGTGAGCATTGCCTGTTCCCCAGAAGTCGGGACAGCCGCCTCTGACCGCCGCTCAAAGCTGTAGCCGTAGAAATCTCGGTAGTAGGTTTCCATCAGGGCCAGCAAGTGCTCACCCAGCCGATATAGGCGGGGGTAAAGCTGCTGCATCGGCTCTAGCGCTTCAAGCCGCCCCGGCTGGCTAACTGCTGAAGAAGCCGCCTGCCGAGCCGAGGTAGAACGCGCCGCACCACTCTCTCGCTCCAGGGTGGTCAGCAGGTGCTCTACTGCCTGCCAGGGGGGCGTTAAGTAGCGGTAAGCAATCCCCACTGGCAGCAAAAATACCTGCTCCGTTCGCCCAGCTTTGAGCATATCTTCTACGCACCAAAAGCCCAGTTGGGCAATCCCCGGCTCTAGGGGACTGACAATTTCACTATGGCCATTGTTGCCCCCCTCAGGGGCAGCCGCGAGGGGAAACTGACCGTTGGCAAACAAATCACGGGCAGAGCGTAGGCCCTGGCGGTCTACCTTACCGCGCTGAATAGGCGTTCCTCCCAGGCGGGAATAGAGCCAGCCTACGCCTTGTCCAGCCCACAGTGGAATGCCTCGATCGTAGATAAAGTGGGTGTGTACCGGCTCAGCCAAACGCACCCCCATCGCTTTAGCCGTGTGGGGCACCTGGTCCCACAGCAGCCGGGCCAGGGCAAAAGAGTCTGTCGGACTGGGGTGGCGAAAGGCTAGCAGGAAGCGGGCCTTACCCTGCTGAAAGTCTTGGTAAAGTTCTACCAGGCGCTCTACCTGGACTGCTTCAACCTGCGTAATGCGCTCGCGCCAGCCCATCCATTTTGGCGCTGCCCAACGGGCCAGGGTCAACACCCTGCTGTCTAGGGCAGGCGGAATAAAGTTCAGAGGGGGTTGAGCACGAGTAGGGGAATTGACCAAGTCTGTCCGCTGCCTTATCGCGAATCTACTCGATGTTATAGCACCCCCTTAACCCCCAAGCCTTACAGGTCAAGGATTGTTGCAAAAACTGCTAGGAAGTAGGCCTAAACCAGGACAATTCGCAGGAATGGGGGAGAATTTCCCGTTTTAATAACAGTTTGTAAAGCTTCCATAAACATGGCTGCCTACGGGATTGCCGTCAACGACACAGCTCAGTTTTAATGGCAGTTAGCCTTGAAAAGAGTTCTTGCTGGAAATCGTCATCCGCTAGTTGCTGTAAGCAATCTGCGTTTTCTGAGGGTGCATCTAGACCAACTGTTGTTCATCACTAGGTTTTTAGCTGATAGAAATTTGCGGCCCAACCATGGGCTGATTCATTAGCTCCGTAGTGACATACATGCATTCTCATGACTTTTTCCCCATTTTCCAGCAGCAATCCTCATAGAGGAACTCTCACGGTCCCCCCTTTGCCGCGAGTGCGATCTCACTCACAGGTCTTAGAAACGTTGTTCTGCAATTTTGACTTTGACTTAGAGCAGGTTTCTAACACCATCGACCCGATCCTAACGGCGCAGTCTCGGTGTGAAGTTACCTCCCTCTACATTCAGGGAATCATCTCAGGCAGCACGGCCTTCCTCTGCACCAACATCAACGATGAGCATGCTATTCAGGTTACAACCAGGACGTCTAGCTGGTTAGTGGGTCAGAGCAACCGCTGCGCCATCACCATTCCCCGCAGCGAAGTATCTGCCTGCCATGCAGCCATTGGCTACCAGCCTGACAGGGGCTTTTTCATCACCGATGTGGGCAGCGGCAGCGGCACCTGGATTAACCGCCGGCGGCTAGAGCCCCATCAGCGGCGCACGCTCTACGATGGCGACCTGCTTGAGCTAGGCTCCCTGCAAGTTGAGTTTTTTGTAGAAGTCTTCAGCCCCTTCCTGGGATCTGGGGCCGATGAGACCCGGTTCTGATCCTACTGGCAACGCTGGTACAGCGTACCGGGCAGCTGCACTACAAAACCCAGCAGTTCCAGCTGTACCAGGGCACCAAGGAGACTCCCTGTGGGAATCGGAACTTGCTGGGCCAGGTGATCAACCTTGACTGGCTCTCGCGTAACTGCCTGCAGAACCTGCTGCAGCAAAGGATCTAGATCAGGTGGGGGCAGCTGCCGCGCACTCTCTGGCAGAGAGGTTGCCCCCTGGGTCGCAGGCAGTGTGCCCAGTCCCTGCAGCAGCGTTTCGTCATCTAAAATCAGCTGTGCCCCTTCATTGATCAGGCTCAGGCAGCCTAGGCAGCGGGGATTGTCCAGCGACCCTGGCAGCGCATACACTTCTCGGCCATAGTCGTTGGCTAGCCGCGCCGTGATCAGAGCGCCCGAACGCAGGGGGGCTTCCGCCACCAAAACAGCCCGACTCAAGCCAGCGATAATGCGGTTGCGTCGGGGAAAATGGGGTCGATCGGGAGCCGTGCCGTTGGGGTACTCGCTTACCAGCAAGCCTTCCTGCTCGATGCGATCGTAGAGGGCGCGGTTGGACCAGGGGTAGACCACGTCTACGCCAGTCCCCAACACGGCAATGGTGCGGCCACCCGCCTCTAGGGTGCTCAGGTGAGCCTCTCGATCGACGCCCTCTGCCAGACCTGAGACGATGATGACGCCGTTTTTAACCAGGCTGCAGGTAAGTTTGCGGGTCCAGCGCCTGCCGTAGTCTGAAGGGTTGCGCGTACCCACAATGCCCACCGCCACCCCTGCTTCTAGGTCGGCCATCAGCTCCGGTCGCCCCCGGTAGTAGAGCAGCGGCGGTGGATCGGGAATCGCCAGCAGCAGCGCGGGGTATCCCGGATCGGCAGGGGTCCAGAAAGCCGGGCACTGGTCTTCGTGGGCTGACAGCAGGGCTTCGGGGCTAACAGACGAGCGCTGCTGCAAGATTGAGCTGACCAAACCCTGCCCCAAACCATCGACCTGCTGCAGGGCTGCGGCTGAAGCAGTCCATGCGATCGCAAGGCCACCAAAATGCTCGTAAATTCGTTTTTGCAGCACCGGTCCCACCCCTTTCAGCCGGGACCAGGCTAGCCAGTAGGCTCGTTCGTTTGCCAAGGTCAACCCCACACATGCCTGATAGGCTCAGTGTGCCCGACCCTGGCGCGAAGTCACCGTGGGAGATGCAGAACGGCTTAGACGCGGGCTGGCCGCTGCTTCAAGTACTCAAAAACTGACTTATCTCCAATGTCTGGCGGAATGGACTGGATAGCTTTACGCAGGGCAAAAACTGCAAAGCAGACGGCCCAGGCTACCAGCAACCCTTTTTCCCAGGCCAGCGGCAACACCCCTGCCAGATGGCCCAGGAGCAGCAGCGGCACTAGCGGCGTCAGGACTTTGGTTTCCAAGCGCCCGAAGCAAAAGCCCTCTTTAAAGAAAATGCCGGTCAGGGCGGCAAAGGTAAAGCCTACCCCCAAAATTGTGAGCGGCTGGTCGTAAACGGTCTGAGCAAAAGGCGTATCAAATTGGTGGGCCACCCACAGCGAGGCAAGGCCCCCAATAGCCCAAAAAACCTGCAGGGCCCGGTGAAGCGGGGCCAGGTAAATGTGAATAGTCGCTAGGCTCACCCCCAGGGCCAGCCAAAAAACGCTGTAGAGCCAGCTCACGACATGCAGGTCGCCCCCCAACAGGACCCAAGCAACCCCTGCTGCAAAACAGACGGCCGCTACGCCCACCCCCCCTCGATACACCAAAACGCCTCGCCGATCGGCGGCTGTCAGCGTAAAGGGGCCAAACTGGCCTTCATACACTTCAGGGGAATTTCCTGCCGTTTCTAGAGATCCAGTCACCATTGTTTTTCGCCCATGCTTGCTTCTATCCTAGCGAGCTTCTCACACCTCAGTTAGCAGCAAAAGGCTCTATCTGAAAATCGCTGTAGGCAGCGCCGCTCTTTCCTACTGCCTTAGCACAGTCATCGGGTGAGGGCTGAGCTGCCTCGGCAGATTGACGGTAAACGTGGTTTTTTGATCCTGACTTTCGACCACGACCTCGCCGCCTAAATACATCACCAGCTTTTGAATCAGAGCCAGCCCCAGGCCGGTACCGCCCTGTTTCCAAGGGTCAGCGCTGGGCACTCGGTAAAACTTATCAAAGATGCGGGGCAGTTCAGCGGCCGGGATTTCGATGCCGGTATTGGTCAGGCGGAAACTTACTTGATCCGCCTCAGCCGCAAGCAGGGGAATGACCTCAAGGGAGATCTGTTCACCGGGTGGCGTGTACTTACAGGCATTGTTAAGCAGTTCGGCCAGCACCCGTTCTAGGCTAGCCAGATCGGTCTGAAGCACGGGCAGGTCATCGGCCAGCACCAGGGTAAGGGACTGCTGACGACTCTTGGCTCTTTCCCCAAAGCCGTTTACCAGGTCCGGCAGCCACTGCGGCAGCACCACAGCCTCAGGGTAAATCGGGTGGTTGCCCACATCCAGCCGCTGCAGGTCCAGCAGATCGTTGATCAGGCTGATTTCTCGCTCACACTCTTCCTGCAAAATCAGGTAGTAGCGGGCCAGGCGAGCTTGCTCTAGCTTGGGTTTTTGCAGTTCTGCATTGAGGTCAAACTCCTGGTTTAGGGTAACGCCCAGGAGCTGCAGGGCCACCCGCATGCTGGTTACTGGCGTTCGCAGTTCGTGGGAAACGGTGCTGAGAAAGTCGTCTTTGAGGCGATTGAGCCGCTCTAGCTCCTCCACCTGGGACTGGGCAGCCTGGTAGAGGCGGGCCTGGCGAATTGCGATCGCACATTGGTTAGCTACCTGCTGCACCAGTCGAATCTCTAGCTCGTTAAAGCCGCTGTCCTTATCTTTAATGAGCCAAAGATCGCCCAGCACACCCCGGTCGTCTAGAATCGGGCAGGCAAGCATCGCCACATGGCCTCGCACTGGGTTGGGTTCTTTTGAGCAGAACTGAAAATACTGCCCCTCCAAAAGCTGGTGATAGACCTCAGGGAAGGCCTCCATCTGAGCCACTCGGCCCTGGTAAGAAGGCAGAGAGCGGTTGTATTCGTAGTAAATCGTAGAGGTGCCCTGCTCCAGATCATAGAGCGCCGTATTCGACCCCTTGACCCCCAGCGCTTCGGTCAGCTCTTTGACTGCGGTCAGCATAATCTGCTTTTGGTCAAGGCTGTCTCGCACCCGGTCAGTAATGCGCTTGAGGGTTGCCTCAAACTCCAGGGCCGTTTGCAGCTGCTGAGTGCGTTGCGCCACCTGACGCTCTAAGACAGCATTGAGCTGATGCACCTGCTGGATTAACTTGGCCTGCTTAACAGCACTGCCAATTTGGGCCACCACCTCGTTTAGCGTCTCGACTTCCCAATCTTGCCAGGGGCGGGCGCTCCGGCACTGATGGGCGCAGATCAGTCCGTGCAGCGTTTCCCCTTCAAAAATCGGCAGCACCAGGTAGGCCTGGATGCCGTGGCGGCGGAGCTGCTTCAGGTGGGCAGCGGGCAAACCAGCGGAGGCAACCTCGGCAACCGCCTGAAGCTGACCCCGATGGTAGCAGGTGACGTCTTCTGGGATAAAACAGGCTTGCTCGGGCGGCAAACTTGCCAACCGAGGGACAGTGTCACCCACCGACTCGGCCACAATGCCTTTGTAGTCAGCGTCAAAGCTGTAAAAGAGCACCCGGTCTACCTGCAGAAAACAGCGGACCGCACTGACCGTAGTCTGCAGCAGCTGTTCTGGACTGAAGGACTGCAGCAGGCATTGTGCGATCGCAGCCAGCAGCTGGTTGCGATCGGCCTGGCGTTGGAGCCTGCGCTCAGCCTCCCGGTGCTGGGTTATCTCCTGCAGCGTGCTCACCAAAAGCAGGCTGCCTGCAGCGCTGGGCAGCAGCGCAGTCTTTCGCAGCACGAGACGTTGGTGGCCGCTCGCATCGGTAAAGCTGGCTTCCTGCTCATGGGCTTGGCCAGTCGTCAGCACCTGCCTGTCAGCCTCAAGAAAGGGCTCTGCCTCCGGGGCTGAAAAAATTGCCGTCTCTGACTGACCCAGCAAAACCTCCTGGGAGTAGCCCACCAGACTGCAATAGGCCTCATTGAGAAAGCACCAGCGCCCCTGCTGATCTTTGACCGAGAGGGGATCTGCGATCGCATTGAGAATAGGGTGAAGCAGCGACGATCCCGGCTGGCAGTCAGGCTCTAGGCCCTGCAGCAGAACGGGCAGTACCTCAGCCGAAACCTCTAGATTGAGAGCCTGATTTTTTGCTCCAGAACCCCCGAGGTCAGGCGAAATTTCGTTGGCTGGTCCAACCGCACTCAGGGGTTCGGTCAGCAGAGAAGAGGCATCCGGGTGAGGCGTTGACTGAGGTTGGTTCATGGGATTGGCTAAGAAACGCCCTTAGGCTCAGGGAAATTGTCTACGTAAAGACCACATCCTGCCGTATTAACTATGCCCGGATCTCATAATTAATACCCACCATGACGGGAAAGTTACGGAAAAACCGTCATGATCGATTCCCCTATAGAAAGATTTGACCAAGGTTTACCCCTAGTCCTCACGCCAGCCTTTGAGCTGCAGGTAGACCAAAATCAACGCCAGGCCCAGCAGCAGCGTTGCGGCTGCCGCTGCATAGCCAAAATCAAACTGAGCAAAGGCCTGCTGGTAAATGTAGTAAACCAAAATATTAGTGGCATTGAGCGGTCCCCCACCTGTGATTACGTAGATCTGCTCAAAGCTCCTTAGAGTAAAGATGGCCGTCGTTACGATCGCAAACAGCAGAGTAGGCCGCAAGCCTGGCAGAGTGATATGCCAAAACTGCTGCCAGGAACCGGCTCCGTCTAGTTCAGCTGCCTCATACCGGTTTGTCGGAATCGTCTGCAGTCCGGCTAGAAACACAACCAGGTTAAACCCCAGCTGCTTCCAGGCACTCAGCAAAATGATCACAGGCATGGCCCAGGTAGTGCTGCTGAGCCAGGGCACCGGCTCCCCGCCCCAGCCCACCAGCCAGTTATTGACTGGCCCATCGGCCTGAAACAGCCAGCGAAATCCTAGCCCTACGGCCACCAGAGACGTAATCGAGGGAATAAAATAAGCCGTTCGCAGGAGCCCCTGCAAGGCCACACTCCGGTTGAGCAGCACCGCCAACCCCAGGGGAACGACCACACTAGGCACTACTGTTGCCAGAGTGAAATAGAGCGTGTTGATGACCACCTGCCAAAAGTCAGCGTCTATTGCCAGCCTCAGATAGTTGCTAAGCCCCACCCACTGCAGCCCCGAGCGGGTAAAGCTACCCGTTGTAAAGCTCAAGCCCACCAGATAGGCAATCGGCCACAGCACAAAAACACCCAGCAGCAGCAGCGCTGGGGCTAGCAGCAGCCAAGCTACCGGCGCATCCTTGGTCACATCTGTCTGGCATCGATCCAGCATAATTAGCCCAACCCATCTGCCTTATCTTCGTACAAATTCTCTCGGCAGATCTGCCTCAACTCAGAAGCAGCCAAAAATAAAAAGAGCCAGGCTACGCGAGCCCGACTCTTGACTTGTATGAGAGGAGAACAGCCGACACTTGAATCAAGGTTGGAAAATGCTCTCTTAACCTCAGTTTATCTTATTGAGACATATTTGCAATAGTTAGTCTAAAAAATTTTCTGGCAAGAAGGAATTTCCAGTGGATTCAAGGGTTTCTGTTCCCCAAGACAATTTCAAGGCATCAGTGAGCCGATCTAACTTGACAATACCTCTCAAGTAATTGGCTA
>JACVRP010000529.1 GCA_014534385.1 Cyanobacteria bacterium Co-bin13 | reverse complement strand
GCGTCAAACGTGCGGGCATCTGCTGTGCTGGCAGCGAGTTCTATGAGCAGGGCTAGCTGGCGTTCGCCGATAATGCGCTGAGTATCGTCGGTATTGGCACAGATAATGCCGCCGGTATCCCCCTGCTCGTTGGGAATGGGGCTGTAGGAAAAGGTGTAGTAAGTTTCTTCAGGGTAGCCGTTACGCTCCATGATCAGCAGGAGCGCTTCGTCGTAAGTACCCTCGTTTTGGTACATGACCGACTCTGCCCGAGGCCCCACCTGATCCCAAATTTCGCGCCAGACTTCAGTGGCAGACTGGCCCAGGGCCGTCGGGTGCTTGCCCCCCAAAATAGCCCGGTAGGCATCATTGTAAAGATTGATGAGATCTTCTCCCCACCAGACAAACATGGCCTGGCGGGAAGTCAGCATGATGCGGACGGCAGTTTTTAAGCTCTGGGACCAGTGCTCAACCGGACCGAGGGGATTTTTCGACCAGTCACGGGAGCCGATTAGGGTTCCCATCTCTCCCCCTCCGGCGAAAAGGGCTGAGGCGACAGCCCCGTTCTGCACTGAACTCATGGTGATTACTCCTGCTCCTGGAAGTGCCTGACCCGCAGAGCGCCGACATTACCAGGTGGGCTGAGTCGTAGATTATCTGGCTGAAGAGCCAGGGCAGAAGCGGTGGCCGGTTCAGCTGGTTTGGGGCTGCGCAAATTACTGGTGGGCGAGAGGTGCGATCGCATTATTTGCCGCAGGGCTCGCGACCGCTTGCCAACAGCAGATCGTTTGACACTTAGCGGCTTTAGGCTCAGCAGCATCTCAAAGGACGGCATCTCAGTGGGCTGATATAAATGTTTTTATATCTAATGACTTTGGGGAAAGATTGGCTCAATGTCCATGTACCAAAAGACGGATGTCAGGCCGAGGCTAGGTGCGGGGTTCGCTTGCCTATGAAGTCCTCCGGACCTGACCCCGTTGACTGGCAGGCAGAACTGGCTCGGGAACGTAACCGCGTGGCGGCTGAGCGCACCCTGCTTGCCTGGATTCGCGCCAGCACGATCTTTATCAGCTTTGGTTTTGGCATTGACCAAGGCGCAGTGGCGCTTCAGGCTCGCTTCAGCGAGACGATTAATCCCATTCGGCTGGGCTACCTGCTGGGGCTGGCCTTTGTTGGGCTGGGCACCTTTACAGTCGCTGTGGCAGCCCTTGATCACTGGCAGGAAATGCAGCGCCTGCAGCAGCCTGAGTACCAATACACCCCACGCCGCACTTTGGGGGCAACCGTGGCGTGGGCGCTGCTCGTCATTGGCGTAGGCGCATTTGTCAGCATCGCACTCAAAACGGCAGTTCTTCAAAGGCTTTAGGGAGATGGCCCTCTCAAGACACTACAGCAGTAAGATTTCAATCAGGCTGACCAGCCCAAACAGCACCACCGCTGCCACCACTACCCGGTTCACAGCGCTGACGGGTAGCCGCACGTATTCCTCGTGTTCGAGGGCCTGAATGGCTAGCCGATGCTGCGCCAGCGCCAGAACTAGCAGCAGCAGCCCAATGCTGATAAACAGCAGGCTCAGGGCTTGAATAGTGTGAGCGCTCAGGGCTAACCCTACCGGAAAGGGCAGATTCAAACCCGTGTAGATCTGGTCAAAGGCAATGCCAAAGCCAATCAGTGCCAGACAGTTGCCAATCCAGGCGGTCAACGTGCGCTCAGCCGCCGCCCGATTGCGTTCCTTGGCCAGCTCGTTGGTTGTTCCGGTGGGGCGTTTGGGTTGAGGAGAGGTCACAGCTGCTGCAGTTGGTTGAATCGAACTCGACACAGCCCACTATAGATACAGCCCAACTGTAATCACCAGGTTACGCTGTCTCCAGGTCTTCATGAGTGCTTTGCGGTGATTTTGTCTGCCCTTACCCTATCCGCTAACGTTAGATGAACAACGCTAACCCCACCCCAAACCTAGCCGTTGAACTGGCTAAAGAACGCAACCGTGCTGCCCAGGAACGCACGCTGATGGCCTGGATTCGCACGTCGCTGTCGTTAATTAGCTTTGGCTTTGGCCTCGATCGCATTGTCACCATTTTGCGCGATGGGCTGAGCGTCAATCAAACGCCGCTGTGGCTGTCGCGAATTTTGGGTCTGTCGTTTGTGGCGCTGGGCACCTTTGCCATGCTCTATGCTGCCATGGACCACCGACGACAGCTCCAGCGCATTCAGCGGGATGACCTGATGTATGTCTCCCGGCGATCGCCCTCGTTTTTAGTATCGATTGTGCTGACGGTGTTGGGGGTTCTGGCCTTTTTAGGTATCTTGCTCAATCCTCTACTGGGCGGCATTTAACCGCTTGAAAAGGCTCTAGCCAAAATCTCCCTCGCTGGTCGGAGGGGGGTGAATAGACCCTCTTTCTAGGATGGATGGGCACATCCAGGGCTTTTAGCGTATGCAGTACCGGCAGCTTGGCAACAGCGAACTTGAGGTTTCTGAAATTAGTTTGGGCTCCTGGTTGACCTTTGGGGGCGGCGTTGAGCAGCAGCAGGCAGAAGCCTGCATTCACAAAGCGTTTGACGTAGGCATTAACTTTATTGATACGGCCAACGTCTACGGGCGCGGTGCTGCCGAATCGTTTTTGGGTGAAGTGCTGAAGGGACGCGATCGCAG
>JACVRP010000381.1 GCA_014534385.1 Cyanobacteria bacterium Co-bin13 | reverse complement strand
CGGGCTGGTAGGGCTAGCCGTCTTTGTCTGGCTCCTGGTTGTGACCTTTAGTCAGGGCTGGGTGCAGCTGCAGCGCCTGCGGCAGACCCAGGACAAACAGGCTTACTGGCTGATGGGTGCGATCGCAAGTCAGGCCGGTATGCTCTGTCACGGTTTGGTTGATACCATCTGGTACCGACCCCAGGTCAGCACGCTCTGGTGGCTGATGATGGCGATTGTTGCCAGCTACTACGTCACGGCTGCTCCTTCTAGACAGGCCGATCAACCTTAGCTTCCGATTCCCTAACTGGCCCTTCCCCTTGACGGTTCTCTAGGACTAAGGGCCTCCTAAACTTTTAAAAGTATTTTGATTAGCCTTCCGTGGTTCGGGGTAGAACTGGTGAAGTTAAAACCTGACGTTAAACCCGTTATCGGGAAAAGGAAGCAGCTATGGTACGGGTGCCTGCTCCAGGTATAGAACTGATCAAAAAATTTGAGGGCAGCCATCTCACTGCCTACCCCGACCCCTTAACCAAAGGCAGACCCTACACGATTGGCTGGGGCAGCACACGCCGAAAAGACGGTCGCCCCTTCGAGCTAGGCGAGCAGATTACTCAGCAGGAAGCAGAAGATCTGCTGATTTGGCAGATTGAGCAAGACTATCTCCCCCCCCAAGAGCGGATTCCGGGCTGGGCTAGCTTCAATGACAACCAGCGGGGAGCCATCCTCAGCTTTGCCTATAACCTGGGCGCTCGATTTTATGGCTCCAGCGGCTTTGAGACCCTGTCTCGAACCTTGCGTAACCAGGACTGGGCGCAGATCGAATATGCTTTTGTGCTGTACCGCAACCCTGGCACCAACGTTGAGGAGGGGCTGTTGCGCCGGCGGCTGACCGAGGCCGATGTCTTTTTAACTGGAATGCCTGGATTTAGCCTGACGGCGGCTGGCCGTACCTATCTCAATGTCAGCAGGCGCACCTACAGCGGCAGCTCCAACATCAGCAACGAAGCCCGCACCTATCTGGCGTCTCGCTCGGGCGGCGGCACGGTTGCCCCCGGCGGTGGAACTGGCTCAACTCCGGCAACGGGTTCATCCCCTGGAACTGGTCCGGCTCCCGCAACCGCAAATCGACGCACCCTTTTTCTGACAACGCCCAATATGCAGGGCAACGACGTGCTAGAGGCGCAGCAGGCCCTGATTCGCAAAGGTGCCGGGGTGGTTGCCGATGGGGTCTTTGGCCCTGCTACCCGGACTGCCGTGGAGCGATTTCAGCAGGTCAATGGGTTGGTGGCCGATGGGGTCGTGGGCCCTGTGACCTGGGTGCGGCTGCTAGAGCGGGTTCTCTACCTGGCCAATCCGCCGCTTACGGGGGAGGACGTGGTGCGAGTACAGCGGGCTTTGACCTCCCAGGGGTACAACCTGACCGCCGATGGGGTCTTTGGCGCTGCGACTGAGCAGGCGGTTAGACAGTTTCAGAGCCGACAGGGGCTGGTGGCAGATGGCGTGATTGGACCCCTGACCCTGGCTCGACTGGGGCTGCGCTAGAGGGCTCGCTGGGATTTTTGCTGGATAGAAAAGGCCAGCATGGCGATCGCCAAAAGTCCCAAACCCACACCCACTACCCCATAGGTGCGGGCGATGCCCAGGGGCTGAATCAGTGGCTGGGTGAGAATGGGCGAGGCAAACTGGCCCAGAAATAGGCAGGTCGTAAGGCCGCCCACGGCGCTACCTCGAAGGGCGGGCGGTGCGATCGCATTCACCCAGACATTGACGTTGGGTATCAGCAGCCCCAGGCCAAGACCCGCTACTGCCAGCCCCACCGTTACCCAGGCGTAGGTGCTGGCCTGGGCGATGACCCCATACCCCAAGGCCACGCCGATGAAGCCAACGCCCATGATCGCCGGAAAACTCAGGCGGGCCTTGATAGATCGATAGCGAGTAGAGGCTAGAGCACTGGTCAGATTCATCAGACCGATGGCGATGCCGGTGCTGGTGTTGCTGGCTTGTCCCCCAGAGAGTCCCTGCAGGTAAAAAGGCAGCTGCACCGGCACTAGATAAAAGGCCGTCATTGTGCCAAAGACCAGCAGGTAAACAGCGGCCAGGCCAGCCACTGGAATCTTGGTTAGAGAAGCCGTTTCCTGTACTGGGCCCTGGGAGGTGGGCTCTTGCCTGGGCTCGGTAATCGCAACCAGCACCAGGCCAAAGACGACAAAGGCCATCAGGTAAATCAAAAAGGGAAAACGCCAGCCCAAATCGGCCAAGATTCCCCCCAGGATCAAAAAGGCCACGCCGCCAAAGCTCACAAAAGCCGCCTGGATACCCATTACCTGATTGCGCTGCGGCCCCTGGTAGTAGTCGGCAATCAACGTCGTTGAGCTGGTCATGATGGCTCCCACCGCAACTCCCAGCACGGCCCGACTCACCAGCAAACCGCTGATCGAACTCAGCACCAGCCCTGCCCCGCCCGCCAAGCCGTAGAGCAGCGTGGCCGCCAGCAGCAGCGGCTTGCGGCCCACCCGGTCAGCCAAAATGCCCGACACTGGCGCACTCAGCGCCGTGAACAGACCCGGCATGGTCAGCATCAGCTTCACCCAAAAGCTGGCGTCGGGCACGTCCTGAAAAAACCGCTGGATCTGGGGCAGGGCTGGGGCCAGGGTTGAGCCAGCCATCACGGTCATGCTGCTGGCCAGGAGCAGCGTTATCAGCTTTAGCATGGCAAGAAAAAGGGCAATGCCCCCAAAAAGCTGCCCTATGATTATGCGTCAGGCTCAGAATCAATCGCCTCAATCACCAGTTCCCGGTAGCCCGTGTAGGGATCGACCTGCCGCCGAAAAAGGGTTTGGGGTACCTCTCCTACAACGATTTCAGCCGTGGTGTAGATCAGGCAGCCATCCATAATGTGACCGCCCAGCATACGGCCCTGGCTATCCGCGATCGCACCGTGCAGGTGCAGACCCTCGACCGATAGCGTGCCCACAAGAGACACCAGCTCAAAGGGGCCAGCCAGCACCGTTGTCTCAGGCTGTCCGGCAAAGCGCAGCGCCGCCTGCCTTAGGCTACCTACCGCCGTCAAAATAATGCCGGCCCGAATCTGGCGCACCTGGGCCAGTTCGCCCAATGTCTGCTTGAGATCCTGACCGGGCACCAGTCTCAGGGCGTGCATCAGCTCAAAAGCGTTACTGAACCGGCTGCAGCCAGAGGGAGAAAATCCAGCTGCCGTCGGATAACTCGCTCCAGTTGCCGGAGGTGCGGCCTGTCGTGTTAACAAGAGAACCGTTGGGCAGGGTTCTTACCAGGTTAAACTCTGGTCCAGGGCCGCTAAAGATCAGGGTGTCTTCACCATCAGTTACTACCCGTGCCTGTTGACCAACGCCCGCTGTAGGAGTTTCAGTTGGGGTCGGCGTCGGGGTGGGAGCAGGCGTTGGGGCAGGTGTCAGCGTGGGAATGGGGGTCGGGGTAGATGTGGGCGTTGGGGTGGGCGCGGGTGTGGGTGCAGCCGTGGGCGTGGGTGCAGCCGTGGGCGTTGGGGCCGGGGTCGGCGTCGTTAAGTTGCGAATATCGGCGTTAATAGCATTAGTGGTCTCAGGTCCAGCAACGCCATTGGCCGTTAACCCCTTCACCTGCTGGTAAGTCCGCACCGCTTCCTGCGTTGTGCTGTCGTAGACGCCCGTTGCCGCAAAGGTGGGGGATAGATAGCCCAGAATTTTTAGCTGAGACTGCAGTTCAGCCACTCTAGGATCGGCGGCGGCGGTGGGGGATGTGGTTGTTGCTCCCTGAGCGCTGCCTCGAATCGCCGCTTCAGTCTCAGGTCCTAAAATGCCGTCGGAGGTCAGCCCGTTCACCCGCTGGAAGTTGCGGACTGCTTCCTGGGTTTGTTCGTCATAGATGCCGGTCGAGGTGAAGCTGATTGGCAGGTAGCCCAACAGCTTGAGCTGATCCTGCACCGCTACAATTCTGGGATCGGCGGTGGGCGGGGGT
>JACVRP010000254.1 GCA_014534385.1 Cyanobacteria bacterium Co-bin13 | reverse complement strand
GCTAGGGGGTTAGGGAGCGGGGGAGCTAGGGGGCGGGGGGTGGAGGATGTTTGATCTGCTGGGTTTTCAGGTGCTAAAGGTTCTGAAAGGGGTATTTATACTGACTGAAAATTGGAAGTGCCCAGAAAACCGGGGTCAAATAGCCTAAAATCCTCAACTTCTCGTTCTAAACCTAGAATTTCACAGAATTATAAGCAGTCCCAAAACCTAAAATGGCCGTTCAAAAAACGTAGCCAAACCCTAAAAAACTTAATTCCCATTAAATCCCACCACCCTCCTACCCATCCACCCACCCTTCTCCTAAATTTGTTACTTAATAAAGAGAAACAACTCATTTGAGAGAAACACTATGCCGAAAGCTATCTGGAAGGGTGCCGTAATTGCTGAAAGCGATCAGTGTGAAGTGGTTGAAGGAAACCAGTACTTTCCTCCTGATGCCATCAAGCAGGAATATTTTCAGCCCAGCGATACCCATACCGGCTGCCCCTGGAAGGGAACTGCCAGCTACTACAGCGTGGTGGTAGACGGTGAGGTGAATAAAGATGCCGCCTGGTACTACCCCGAGCCCAAGCCTGCTGCCAGCAATATCAAGGGGTATGTTGCGTTTTGGCGCGGTGTAAAGGTTGAGGCTTGAGGCAAGCGGTTTAGCGTTAAAACCAGACGGTCTGGGCTTTTATCAGCCTTAACTTCTGGCTTAAGTGCCAAAACATGGGTGGTGCTCCAGGAGGGGGCAGCGCAAACTGAGTCATTGGCAAGCGCAGAGGGCTTAGACACAGCAACACCTGCCGGTCTAGCAGCTTCTCGATGCTTGCCCGAATGGCTTTAGCGAGTTCCTGAACTTTGTTGCTCCTGAACCTCGTTGCTTTAACCCCCAAGGAGTTCCCCCATGCCTCTCGAACTGACTCCGTCTTCGATGACTGTTAAGCCCTGTGGCTCTCTCTACACCCTGTCTAATTTGCGCAGACGAATTGGCCAGGGCCTGGAGCTAGGCAAACAGACCCTGCAGCAGCGGCTGTTTACCAAGACATCTGAGATAGATGCAATGGTCCAAGACCGGCCCTTTGAGGGCGTTGCAGCCTATCCACTAACGGACGAGGCAGGCACAGAGATTTGGGAGGTGTACGATCGGCGCACCCAGACCAAAAAGGTTTTTTACACCGAGAACGAGGCCCGGCTGTGGTGTGAGAAACACTACCTGCGATAAGTCTACTTTTGGGTTGCCTAACTCAATTGCCGCACAGCCGTAGATTTCTATCTGCGCGTGCGGCTTTTTTAATGTATTCCGCTGCTTTGGGGCTTTGCCAATGGCCATCTATAGCTGTCGCCCCATTGCTTAGGACATTGAATTGAATGGGGGTGTGGGGGCTCTGCCCCCAGCCAGGGGTTCCACCCCTGCACCCCGTCCTAATACCAATGGCTAGCGCCATACCACTTCGGCTAGAGAGCTTACAGCAGTTTTTGCCCCGCTGGCCCCCATTTGTAGCCTTCTCACCTCTGCTCCATAGGGGGGGGTTGAGAGCCATCGCTTTGGCTCATAACTTCTGGCTTAAGTCCTTAAACAACTCTGGTACTTTCTCTGCAAAAACCACAAACTAATGCCATGAGGTCGGACCCACTGAAGGTACCTCCACTCCTAAACCCAACCGACCTCTTTTACTCCAGTCCCCCCACTACACCCGCTGTCAGGTCAACTTTACCTGGCAGCTTTTTGCTGTTTTAGTGCTCACAGCATCACATCTCACGAGGTAGGGATTGAGCAACTGGCAGTTCCGATGAATAATGTCAGAGGGTCTGTAACAGTCTGTAAAGCTGTAGTTTAGGCTACCCTGCGAAGTAGGGGCTTAATCGCTGTTAAGCCTGCTCAAAAGGCAGAAACCGGGCAAAAAGAGCTGGTCTGGAGACTGCAGATCTAAATCAGTGGACGCAGTGTGGCGTGAGGTGTTGTCAGCATGGTGTTGAGTGTGTGGTTGGTGCAGGGGCTTTGGGGGATGGTCTCGATCTTTCTGGTCGAGCTAGTGCGCGATGGATACCATGTTGTCAGCCATGCCTGGCCGCCTCTGATGAGGCTCCACAACTGGCACCACAAGGCGTTTAAGAAAGACTTTACGCCCGTCAGCGAGGCAATTTACCGCAAGGCGCAAATCTACAACGATGTGCCAGAGTCGCTGGTAATGATGGTGGCTATGGGTGCGATCGCACTCCTCACCCCCCTTTGGGGCTTTTGGATAGGATTTATCTACGCCTTTGGCTTTCTGACCTCAGCGCTAGCCCGCTCCCAGGGCTGGTTGGCGTCTAGTGATCTAACCCACGAGCCGGGAGAGCTAACGGCATTGCCCGGCGGCTGGCAGGTCAACCGCACTTACCATTGGCGGCACCACTTTGACGACACCAACGCCTACTACGCCGGACACTTTACAATCAGCGACAAGCTCATGGGCACAGCCGTTTCTCTCAAAGGCAAAACCGTTGCCGTTACCGGCGCATCTGGCACCTTGGGGCGGGCGCTCCTTCAGGAGCTAGCCCAGCAAAAGTCTAAACCAATTGCTCTCACCACCTCAGAGCAGGCTGATTTGGGCGCAGGCATCCCCATCGTGCAGTGGAGCGTTGGCCAGGAAAATGAGCTGCGAGATCTGCTTAAAACCGTCGATATTCTTGTCATCAACCACGGCCTAAACGCCCACAGACAGCGCCACCCTGCCGCCATTGAAGCCTCCCTAGAAGTCAATGCGCTCTCAGGCTGGCGGCTGATGGAGCTGTTTTTCACGACGGTCGAAACCTCCGCCGAGCGCGCCACCAAGGAAGTTTGGATAAATACTTCCGAAGCGGAGGTCAACCCTGCCCTAAGCCCCCTCTACGAGGTCTCCAAGCGGCTCATCGGCGACCTGATCACCCTGC
The DNA here is from genome assembly GCA_014534385.1 of Cyanobacteria bacterium Co-bin13. GTDB lineage: Bacteria > Cyanobacteriota > Cyanobacteriia > Phormidesmidales > Phormidesmidaceae > JACVSF01. The sequence continues at coordinate 2,792 of JACVRP010000254.1, read as the reverse complement.
GCCGCCTAGATGCCCCTTGCGTCGTTCGCAAGCTCATTCTGGGGCCGTTTAAGAGTAATCTCAACCCAGTCGGTGTGATGGGAGCGGGCTGGGTCGCTTGGGCTATAGTCGCACTGGCAAAGCGCGACATCCGCAACATCGTCGTCACCATTAACCCCCTCACCTACCTGGTCTTTCCCCTCAGCGAGTGGAGCAAGGCCCTGTATTTTCGGCTATTCACTCGCGGAGAGGGGTGAAGGGGTAGGGGGTGAGGGGTGGATGGGTAAGGGGTATAGAGAAGTTTCTACGCTCCTAGGCAAAATGTGGAACGCTTATCGCAAGCTTTACTCACCCATCCACCCATCCACCCCCTACCTCCTCGACTTCTTTAAACAGAAAGAGGGACGCAAAGTCTCCCTTGCGCCCCCAAATAACCATGACTATGCGAAAAAGCAGAGAAATAGAGCAGAACTAGGCTGCCTTAGGCGGCGGCGTCATCTCGCTCGATGTACAGAAATAGAGCTGCCATCGCAACAGCGGGAAAGACAATGCCGACCATGGGCACCAGAATGGAGGGTAAAAAGGAAGCTGCCATAGGGTTTTTCCTATCTCAACATCAAAATCACAGCATTAGGGATCAGAGTACTGCGAATTGCTGCCTTTACTGCAGTTCGTTTACAAACTTTGCGAATCTCTTAACACGCGTTACAGCTCAAATTCATCCAGCATGGGCGGGCCCACCTCAGGAGGGATGACGGCGCGGCTGATGCTGGTTTTGTAGCTTTCCTGCTGCGTCACCATGTCAACTGCGATCGCTTCAAACCAAGCCTCTAGACAGCCCATTGGCACCATGAGCTGAAGACTGCCCTCGAGATTGCCCTGACCATCGGGAGTCAGGTTAGTAATCTGCCTGGGCTCGTCTGCCAACGTACGGGTTTGTGGGTCGGTAATCCAAACTTTGAGGTAGAGCCGATTGGGGTAGTAGGGAATGCGCAGCCTAACCGATACCCGCTCTCCCGAACGCAGTTCACCCTCTGGCACCTCTAGCAGCGGCGGCGGCGGACTGACGATTTCCTCTTCTGAAGCCGGGGCAGCTTCCGCAGAGATAGGGGCAGGCGATACCTGCTCTTCGGGATCTTCGTAGATTACGACTTCGCCTGCGAAGGGCTCCTGCACCGAAGTCTCTCCGGCAGAGGACTCCTCCCAGGGATCGCCCAGATACGGCAGATCGGCAGCAGACTCAGCCGCCACGTCGGAGCTGGCAGCCTGAAGTGCCTGTCGGCGGGCCGCTGCTTCGTGGGCCTCTACTGCCAAAGAATTGAGCCGCAACCAAAACCGTTCCTGCAGGTTTAGGGTGCGAAATTCGCTGTCGATGGGGGAAAGGGGCTTGGGTTCGACGGCGGGGGCTGGGGCTGGGTCTGGGCTGACGGTTTCCTCAGCTGGACTGGACGCTGGGCGTTTTTTGGGGACTGCTTTGGCCCCAAACGACGGCAGCGTAGGCTCGTGAACACTGGTTTCGTGGGGGGTAGGGTGGTGAATCTTGGGCGGCAGGACTAACCCGACTTTGGGCCGCAGCAGGATGGGCACCGCTCGGGGGGGCGGCTCTGGCAGGTCTGTAACCGGGGGCGGCGGCTGACTTAGGTCTAGCCCAGCAATATTCTTGGTTGGGTCTTCCGAAGAAGTAGCCGGATCGGGAGGAAAGACAATGTCTAGGTTTTCATCGGTCTCGGCCTGATTTGCGATCGCATCAAACAGCGCCACCAGATCCACCGTCACCGTAAAGCGCTGCAGCGCTTTGACCTGGGCCGCCGCATCAGCGGGCATTACCAGAATCAGCTCACCAAGGAGCAGCCGCGTCTCTAAATCAGCCGGTAAAGTAACTGGAATGGCAAAGGCAGCAGGCAGCGGTTGGGCCTCTAGCGGGTGCTGCAGCATCGTAATCACCGTGCCGCTTTGAGGGTCGAGCAGCCGCAGCGCCAGGGTCAAAGCTTCTACTGTACTGGGCGGCACCGAGTCTACGGCTTTGACCTGGCCGACTACCATAAGCACCTGCCCCTGGTTCACCATAAAGGCAGACTGGGCCAGCTCCAAACGATGCGTCGTGCTCAAGACCAGCCCTTGGGCAGCACTTTCCTCACCGCTGACCATCGCCTCAGAGAGGGCCTGATCAATTGCCCCAAAAGCCTCCAGCAAAGCCGTTTGAGGAACGAGCGCAGCGCTTGGGCTCAAGCTACCCTCTGGCTCAGCCTTGGCAAAAGAAATTCTATCGGCTGAGTTTGGGCTTTCGGCAGACCAGTCTTCCGGGTCCCATTCATCGCTCTCGCTGGTTTCCTGAGGCAGCACCCTCAGCTGGACCGCATACTGCCAGCCCGCAGCGTCTTCTAGCTCGCCTCCATCGGCGCAGTGAATCTCCCAAACCCCCGCCTTCAGCCAGGTAAAGGGCATGACCACCATCAAGCCCGCCTCGTTGGTTTCGCCCGTGCGCTTCATCAGCCGTCGACGGGGCGATGTTGGGTTTGGGATGAGCTGGCTAATGCGAACTCTGACCGGGCTATGGAGCTGGCTGCTGTGGGCCATAACCCGATAGCGCCCCTCTAAGATCTCCACCTGGGCGGACTCCAGGGGTAACCATGCCTGATCTCCCTCTTTTTGCAGTAGAAACTCCCAGTACTCCATAACCCACCTGCAACAGGGACGGCAAAGATGATTTTCAGAACATTCCTTAAAGAATATACTCCCTGCCTGGATGGAGCACGTCGAGTTTGAGCCGACGCAGTGAGGGGAACGGGGGAGAAGGGGAGAAAGGGGAGCGG
>JACVRP010000506.1 GCA_014534385.1 Cyanobacteria bacterium Co-bin13 | reverse complement strand
CCGCATCTGGCATGTACTCGCGAATGGTGTGGATGATGCGGCGATACTTTTCGTGGGTGTAGCCCCGCGCCATGGCTTTAAGCAGATCGTTGTCGCCCGACTGGAAGGGAATGTGGAAGTGCTCGCACACTTTCGGCAGTTCGGCGCAGGCGCGGATCAGCCGCTCAGTGAAATAGCGGGGATGGCTGGTGGCAAAGCGAAGGCGATCAATGCCGGGCACATCATGGACGAAATAGAGCAGGTCGGTGAAGGTGTGCTGATGGCGTCCCTCAGCCGTAGCGCCGGGCAGGTCTCGACCGTAGGCATCGATATTTTGGCCCAGCAGCGTCACCTCTTTAAAGCCCTGCCGGCTGAGGTCTTCCATTTCGGCTCGGATGGCTTCTGGCGTTCTCGACTGCTCAATGCCGCGCACGCTGGGCACCACACAGTAAGTACAGCGCTCGTTGCAGCCGTAGATCACGTTCACCCAGGCCGTAATGGCGCTGTCGCGGCGGGGCTTGGTGATGTCTTCGAGAATGTCAACGGCATCGGTCGCCACCACTTGACTGCCTTCAAAGACCTGCTCCAGCAGATCCTGTAGGCGGTTAGCATGCTGCGGCCCCATGACCAGATCTAGCTCGGGCACCCGTCGCAGCAGCGACTCACCTTCCTGCTGGGCCACGCAGCCTGCCACAATCAGCGTTAGCCCCGGCTCTTCCTGCTTGCGCTTGGCCTGCCGCCCCAGATACGAGTAGACCTTTTGCTCAGCATTGTCGCGAATGGTGCAGGTGTTGTAGAGAATAACGTCGGCCTGATTGGGGTCTTCGGCCCACTCCACACCCATTGCATCTAAAATTCCGGCCATCCGTTCCGAGTCGGCCTTGTTCATCTGACAGCCGAAAGTGGTGATGTGGTAGCGGCGAGAGGCAGTCATGGGCAGGTAATCGTCAGCTATGGCGGACAAGGTGCAGTCTTAAATGTTAGCGCGGCCCGTCCCTTCCAGGGAATAGCCAGGTTTACCCGTCTCCATTCAACGGCACGACTTGGTCTTCTGCCACAACATAGGCCACCGTTTGCCGGGAGAGGGGCACCTCGTAGCCACCCGTAAAGTCGCCAAAGGACGGCAGCGTCAGCCGTTTGAGGCGGGGCTCCCAGTAGAAGCAGGGCAGCCGCAGGGTATCTAATCGGGACTTGAGCCGGACGCAGGGATGGATATGGCCGCAGATGTTGAGCTGGCTGGAGCCGGGGTAGGGTTCGTGGCTAAGAATTAGGCCGTGGGTTGCAACCGATTCGGTAAAGCAAACTAGGGTGAGCTGGTTAAAGAGGTCGGGGAGGGGGCGATCGTGGTTGCCTAAAACCAGGTATGCAGTTACCTGGGTGCGGTGAAGGAACTTGAGCCAGCCATCAATGACCTCATCTACTAGCCCTTCTCGAGCATGAAACAGGTCGCCTAAAATCCAGAGGTAGTCAGGCTTTACCCGGTCACAGGCCTGCTCTAGGCGCTGGAGCGTGGCCTGGTTGACTTGGCTGGAGACGGGCAGACCATAGCGTTGAAAGGTCTCAGATTTGCCCAGGTGGAGATCGGAGACGAGTAGCGATCGCATCTCCTCCACATACACGGCTTTCTCCGGCAAGAGCTGCAGCCGCCTCTGATCCACCACGATTTCCTGCATCTGCCCCTGCGTCTGTCCCATGATCAAAGAGAATTAAGGGGTTGGCCCCGCTCTTCTATTATTCATGACCCTGGCTCCCTGGCGTCCTTCCCTGGCCCGTGCCCTACACCGCAACCGCAGCCGTCCCTACAGCCGCTATCTGCAGCTAGCCACCCTGCGGCCCGATGGCAGACCCGCCAATCGCACCGTGGTGTTCCGAGGCTTTATGCAAGACAGCAACACCCTCACCCTAATCACCGACGTCCGTAGCGAAAAGGTCAGCCACCTCGCCCATCAGCCCTGGGCCGAGGCCTGCTGGTACTTCACCGAAACCCGCGAACAGTTCCGCCTTACCGGCACGCTGCAGCTAATCGATGCCAACTCCCAGAAAGCCGCTCTGCAAATAGCCCGGCAGCAGACTTGGGAGAGCCTATCGGACGCAGCTCGGATTCAGTTCACCTGGCCCGCTTCTGGCCAGCCCCGCGCCGCACAAGATGCCTTTGAAGCCCCTGCACCCCATCCCTCCCTGCCGCTGGAGTCGTTTTGCCTGCTGCTGCTGCTGCCAACGGAGGTTGATCACCTGGAGCTTAGGGGCAATCCCCAAACCAGAACCCACCACCGGATCACGGATCTAGAGCAATGGGTGGTTGAGCCGATCAATCCCTGAGGGAACAGGCGCAGAGGGCAGATTTAAAGGATGGACGTGAGAAATCGGTGCTTTATGCACTGTGGGGCACACACGCAGTCGGAGCGGCGGCTAAATTCCGGAGCCATCGAGGAATTCTTCAATCACCCGGTCTCTGATCCGGCAGCTGGTGGCAGCAAGGGCTTCGCGGGTTTCGGCTGGGGCGCTGGTGATCACAAAGATGGGCTGCTCTGCTGGAGCTGGGGGCTGCAGATCGCCAACCTGCTGCTCTAGAGCCTCAATGCGGTCAACCAAAGCCCGGATGACTTGAGCCTCCGAGTCGGGCAGGCGACCGTGTTCGAGCGGCTCTACTCGCTCTCCAGAGCGGAAAACAATGCGGCCTGGCACGCCGACTACAGTGCAGTCAGAGGGCACCTCTCGCAGCACGACTGACCCAGCTCCAATGCGAACATTGTGGCCAATTTGAATATTGCCCAGGACTTTAGCCCCGGCCCCAACGACAACGTTGTCGCCTAGAGTCGGGTGGCGCTTGCCGCTTTCCTTACCTGTACCGCCCAAGGT
>JACVRP010000315.1 GCA_014534385.1 Cyanobacteria bacterium Co-bin13 | reverse complement strand
TGTCGGCGTCGGGGTTAAACCGCGGGTCTTGATAGGCATCTGGAATGTTTAGGGTTTCTCCGGTGGTAGCAACGTAGCCCACAATGCCGGAGTCGGAGGGGCTGCGCAGCTCAACTAGCGTTTTGCCGTCGCCCGATTTCACTTTAGACCAGAGCTCGTTGCTGTTTTCGTCGATTAGCCAGAGGGTGCTGCGGTCGGCCTGCATCAGCAGGCGAGCTTCTTCCATGACTGACTGCAGGGTTTTCTCCAGATCTAAGCTCTGCTCTAGGGAAGAGATGGCCTTGAGCAGGGAGGAGACGCCCTTCTGGTTGCGCGCGGCTATATAAAAGGAGTTGCAGCTCTCTAAAATAACGCCAATGGAGGCGGCAAACTCGCGAAAGCTGTGCTCGTCCTGACCGTCAAAGGGCAGGTCTGTTTGCTTGTTGAGCAGCTGGACAACGGCAACAATGCTGCCTGCCTTGTTGGTAACCGGCATGCAGAGAATGTTGCGGGTGTGATAGCCGGTTTTTTGGTCGTGGCTAGGGTCGAAGCGATCGTCGGCATAGGCGTCGGCAATGTTGAGGCACTCGCCCGTGGTGGCGACGTGTCCGGCAATACCCTTGCCCATGGGCACTCGCAGTTCTAAAAAGCGCTCGCCATCGCCCTGGGCAATTTTGGACCAGAGCTCCTGCTTTTCGGTATCTACCATGAAGATAGTGGTGCGCTCAGCCCGAAGAATTTGCCCAATTTTCAGGGTAAATGCCTCCAGGATCTGCTCCAGCATGGTTTCCAGGGACTCATTGTTGATCATGTCAATGGCCCGCAGGAAATGCTCAAACTCCCGCGTGATCTGGTCGAGCAGATCGATAAATTGGGGGGTGGGTAAGTCCCGAACGCGGTTGGTCAGCGTGCTCTGCTGATTGACCTGGGACAGAGTGGCAAGCATGCTGCTAGGGGTCTGGATGGCCATGTTTTTCCCTGCTCAGGAATGGCGTGGTTGGAATCGGGGTAAGCAGGCGGAGCGGCTTTCCACTCTCACCCTTACTGTCATAACCTACCCAAATCCGGGAGGCCCAAATCTTGGATAGGATGGTCTGCACCTGAGTCTTCTGTTAGATAGATGGCGGACAGGCTGCCCTGCCCTCAGGGTGAGCTAAATACCTACTACTCTAACCCCTTAACCGGTGTGTCAGGCCGGAAAAGGGGAGATGAGCCCAAGGTTTTTCCCTCAAATCGGTCCCTGCTTAGCTTAAGGGGCGGCCTGATCGGCTGCGGTATCTATTTTTTCAGGTTTGAGCAGGGGAAATGCGATCGCATCTCGAATACTGGCGCAGTCGGTCAGCAGCATGACCAGCCGATCGATGCCAATCCCCAGTCCGCCAGTGGGCGGCATGCCATACTCCAGGGCGGTGAGGAAGTCCTCATCGACGCTGTGCGCCTCCAGATCTCCGGCCGCCTTTTTGGCCGCCTGCAGCTCCAGCCGCTGCCGCTGGTCAATGGGATCGGTCAACTCCGAGAAGCTGTTGGCCGTTTCCCGACCCACGATAAACATCTCAAAGCGCTCCACCAGGCCGGGCTTGCTGCGGTGAGGCTTAGCCAGGGGCGAAATCTCCACCGGGTAGTCAATGATAAAGGTGGGCTGGATCAGCGTTTCTTCAACCCTCTGCTCAAAGCCCTCATTCAGCAGCCTACCGATGCTGTCGCACTCATCCACCCCAGTTAGCCCGGCCGCTTTGGCCGCTGCCTTAGCCTCTTCCAAAGAAGTGAACTGGCTGAAGTCAACCCCCGTTTTTTCCTGCACCGCCTCGTGCATGGTGATGCGCCGCCAAGGTGGCGTCAGGTCAATTTCCTGACCCTGATAGGTAATCTGTAGGGTTCCCAGCACGTCTTTAGCTGCGGTGGTAATGATGGCCTCGGTCAGATCCATCATGTCGCTGTAGTCAGCGTAGGCCTGGTAGACCTCAATCGAGGTAAATTCTGGGTTGTGCTTGGTAGAAATGCCCTCGTTGCGAAAGATCCGGCCCATCTCAAACACCTTCTCAAAGCCGCCCACGATCAGCCGCTTTAGGTGCAGCTCAGTGGCGATCCGCAGGTAGAGCTGCATGTCCAGCGTGTTGTGATAGGTGACAAAGGGCCGAGCATCGGCACCGCCCGCCTCTGTCTGCAAAACCGGGGTCTCAATTTCAATAAAGCCCTGCTGATCGAGATAGCGACGAATCGAGGCGGTAATCAGCGCCCGTTTGCGGAAGGTGTCGCGTACCTCCGGATTGACGATCAGGTCGACATAGCGCTGGCGGTAGCGCTTAGCCACATCCGTCAAGCCATGCCACTTATCTGGCAGCGGCAGCAGCGACTTGGTCAGCAGCGCATATTCCCGCACCTTAACCGAGAGCTCACCCTTTTCCGTGCGCTTGATAATGCCTTTAACGCCGATAATGTCGCCCACGTCGGTGAGGGTTTTTAGGTGTTCAAAGGCATCCGCATCAGTCTCAGCCATGCTGGAGGCGATCTCTTTTTTGTCTAAATAAAGCTGAATGATGCCCGTTTCATCCTGCAGGGTGAAAAAGGCCAGCTTGCCGAATACGCGGCGGGCCAAGATCCGCCCAGCTAGCGACACCGTCGTCTCGACCTCCTGGCCAGCAACGGTATCAGCGTATTGCGCCTGCAGCTCTGCTGCGTGGTGGGTAATCTCCCAGCGATAGGCGTAGGGATTGAGGCCGAGCTGCTTCAGGTCATCTACTTTCTGGAGACGAATGGCGCGGATTTCGTCGCGGGAGGAGCCGCTGCTATCAGAGGGACGGTTCGCGTCAGAAGCCATGTTCGGATGGGGTTGCTGTCAGATTTCACAAGCTCTCATTATAAGGAGACATCAGCCAATTAAGTTTATTTAAGGCCGTGATGGATTATTCCAGAAGAATCGCCTATATTTTCGGTGCTTAGAAGGCTTTTCCGTCAGTCAGGGAACCTCGTCAATTCGCTATGAACTTTCCCTTCATTCTCGATCTTGCCCTCGGTTTAATTTTTACCTATCTCATCCTCAGCCTACTGGCCAGCGAAATTCAGGAAATTATTACAGCCCTGCTGCAGTGGCGAGCCGAGCACCTGAAGCGGTCAATTGAGGTGCTGCTGGCAGGCAACGATGAGGACAGTGAAGCGGCAGCGCGAAATTTTGCCGATGCGCTCTATGAAAGTCCGTGGATTCGAGGGCTGAATCAGGAGGCTAGGGGCAAGATCGCCCGTAGCTTTCGCGGCATTAGTCATGGGCTGGGCCAGATCTACCGCACCCTAACAGGAACTCGCAATGTCTTTGGCAGCCGCACCAGTGGCCCTTCATACATTCCTCCAGAAGCCTTTGCCAACAGCCTGATGGAGCGGCTGCAGCTGGGGTCTGCAGGCCAGCTGCTGATTGAGACGCGGCTGCAGCAGTTTGTCCATGAGCAGATTTTGCTGCCGGTCAGCCACATTCTGAACGATTTGCGGGCTAGCACCGCCAATGAATTTTTGCTCAACAGCGAGCTGCGACAGCTAGAGCAGTCGGTTGGTCAGATTTTGACAGACTTTTACGACAAGCGGGTAAGGCTGGCAGAAACCCTTGATCGGCTCAATGCTCGGCTGGAAGAATTTGTCGGGGCTGCTCACCAGGTGCTGCCGGAAAATCACCGCCTGGCAGATACTTTTTTGCGCCGGTTAGATTTTATTCGCCGCAATCTTGATAGCGACTCTACCGAAAAAGCGGTGTGGCTGAAGAAGCTGCAGCCAACTATGGCAGAACTAATCGGCATTTTTGAAGACGGCAGCACCTGCTACAAAGAATTTGTTGCGCTGGCGAATCGAGGCAACCCCCGCGCCAGGGCTTTACTGAACCAGCTCAAAGGACAGGTGATCACGCCGGCGCTGCAGTCTGCTATGGTCACCATTGCCAACAAGGTAGAAGCAAAAGCCGAAGTCGCCGAAAATCGGGTGGACGAGTTTGGCCGCGAGCTGGAAAAGTGGTTTGACTGGGGCATGGAGCGGGCAACTGGGGTTTATAAGCGCAATGCTAAGGCAGTGGGGCTGCTGATTGGCCTGTCTATTGCGGTCTCGATGAATGCTGACACGTTCAATATTGCCACTCGCCTAGCTACCGATACGGCCATCCGCAATACCATTACTCAGGCCGCCACCCAGGCAGTCACTACGGTTGATGGGGCCAATCTCGGGAATTTACAGCAGGAACTGGATGCCGTACAGATTGCAGTAAACGGTAGCCTTGAGCAGCTGCCTTTTCCCATTGGCTATGGACCCGTTGTACTGGAGCAGCAGCGTCTGGGCGAGGCAAACTGGCCGATCCCCTTTCTTCCTCGACGGCTGTTTGGCTGGCTGATCAGTGGTCTGGCGATTTCGATGGGGGCAAGTTTTTGGTTTGATTTGTTAAAACGGGTCGTCAATGTCCGCGCCAGCGGCGGTAAGGAAGGACAAAATGCCGACCCACACCAGCGGTAAGCAGCTATGGTAACGCTGGCTAACCTAAGACAGGCTTTGGCCTTTCCTGCTGAGGCTGCTGAGTTTGTCTGTCAGACAGCTATCAACCTCTACAAGTCTCCTCAGCAGGAAAGCTTGGTCACCCAGGCGGCGGCAGGGCGACACTTACGGCCTATCGCCCTACCAAAGGAACCAGAGTCTGAGGTGAAGGCGATCGAGGTGTGCCTGTGTGAAGACGACTATCCGGGCTGGCTTGCGATCGCAGATCTCCCCCATCTAAAGCCTGCCCCTACCCCCTACCAACCTACCCCCCTAACGCGGGAAGCCATTCAAACCCGGCTGCCAGCCGTCATCGCCTTTACTCAGGCCGCGATGGCCCAGCCTAATGAATACCTCTGGGGCGGCACTGTGGGCCCCAACTACGACTGCTCTGGGCTGATGCAGAC